>DATDIA010000001.1:0-12291 GCA_036521295.1 Candidatus Cybelea sp.
AACGAGCGCGACAGGCGTACACGGTGCAAACCGGCTAGCCAGCAACTCGCTGCTCGAAGCGCTCGTCTATGGCTCGCGGGTGGCAACCGATATTGCAAATGCGCGTTCTTCCAAAAGGACGCAACGTAGCGCGAGACCGACGCCGAGACGGCACAAAGCGCTCCGACGCGAGCCAACCACGACCGTGGCGCAGGCGCTCAGCGACGTGCGCAACGTCATGTACTCTAACGTTGGATTGGTTCGCAGCGAGTCGGGTCTGCGCGAGGCGCTCGCGCGCATCGAGGACCTTTTCGGCGAGTTCGGCGACGCACCCGAGTTGCGCAATCTTCTCGTGGTCGGAGAGTTGATCGCAGAGGCGGCGCTGACTCGCCGCGAGAGCCGCGGCAGCCATTACCGAAGCGACTACCCGCAAACCGATGAAGCCTTCGCAAAGCGTTCGTTCACGCGGCTGCGCAGCGTCGCTTGAGCTTGCCGCCGAGCCGATCGTTCGGACGGCCCTGCTCGAAGATATCGGCCGCGGCGGCGACCTTACGACCGACGCAATCGTCGAGTCGAATCGCTCGGCTCGCGCACGCATCGTCGCTCGCGCCGGCGGAATCGTCGCCGGCATGCCGGTCGCGATGCTCGCCTTTCGCTTGCTCGACCATCAGATCGCGATCAAAGCCCATGTCGGCGAGGGAGACCGTGCGGAGCCGGACGCCATCGCGGCGGAGATATCGGGAAACGCGAAGGCGATTCTCACGGGAGAACGCACGGCCCTGAATCTGCTCGGACGGTTGTCCGGCATTGCCACCGCCACTCGCACCCTCGTCGATCTCATCGCCGGCACGCACGCAAAGATCGCCGATACACGCAAGACGACGCCCGGCCTACGCGCCCTCGAGCGTTACGCCGTGCTCTGCGGTGGGGGAAGCAATCATCGTTTCGGCTTGGACGATGCAGTCCTGATCAAAGATAATCATCTCGCGCTGGCCGGTTCGATCCACGACGCCGTCGCCGCCGCGCGAGCGCGCGTGGGCCACATGATCAAGATCGAAGTGGAAGTCGAGACCCTAGGGCAGCTTCGCGAAGCGGTCGCGGAGCCGATCGATGCCGTATTGCTCGACAATATGACGCCGGCCGCGCTTGCCGAAGCGGTTCGAATCGTCGACGGACGTCTTCTCACCGAAGCGAGCGGTGGCATAACACGCGAGAATGTCGCCGAAATCGCACGAACCGGCGTTGACGTGATGAGCGTTGGGTGGCTGACTCATAGCGCTCCGGCACTCGACTTCAGTTTAGAAGTCGGGGCCTCGTAGCGAATCACCGATACGATACGAGCGCGAAGGCGACGACCGCGCCGACTGCGACGACGAAAAGCGAGATCGCATATCCCGTCATGCCCGACATCGTCACGATCTTTCCGATGCGCAATCCGCGATCGGTTACCGCGTAACGCCGCGCTCCGAGCAAGGCAACGACGAGGCCGAATACCGCCATCGCGGTGCCGAAGGTCGTCGAGAGACCGGGCTCGGCGTTCGGACTGTGAACGAGCGTCGAAAACTCCCTCGCAAAGAGTGAGAAGCGCGCGATCACAAAGCCGAACGCAATGAAGGCGAGCGCGGTTCGGATGTACGCCAAATACGTACGCTCGTTGGCTAGTGTATCGGTCGCACGAACGGGGTAGTCCGGCATGACCCGTCGAGCGTTAGGCGAATGCTAGGCGGAACCATGTCAGCAGAACCAACCGCTAAGACCCCGCTCGATCCAGCCAAAGCCAGCCACGATTTCGTGCCTCCCCAGGCTCTCGTCGATTTTATGTCGAGCGGTTGGATTGACCGCCCGCTCGTACGCGAGATCCACCCGCAGGCCGCACGATTTGCAGGGCGGCGCGATACCCTTTCGAGAGCGTATCCGGGAACCTATCTGATCCTTCCGGCGGGCCACGAGCGCGTCCGTGCCAACGATACGTTCTTCCGCTTTCGCCCCTCCAGCGACTTCGCGTTCCTGACGGGCGGCGGCGAGGCGGGTGCAGTTCTGGTGCTGGAGCCTGAGGGCGCGCGCCATCGTTCGCTCCTTTTCGTCCCCGAACATAATCGAGGCACGGCCGAGTTCTTTACCGATCGCGTCTATGGCGAACTCTGGGTCGGTCGTCATCGCGGCGTCGAGGAGAGCCGCGCATACTACGGTGTCGACGAAGGCCGACCGCTGCGAGCGCTCACCGCTTATCTCGAAGAGCTGCGCAACGCCAAGTATCCGCTTGCGCTCTTGCGCTCGCACGACGACGACATCGACCGTCGCTTCGAGCCCACCGACGGCGACGACGAGCTGGCCGAGCATCTTTCGGAGATGCGGTTGGTAAAAGACGAGTACGAACTTGGCGAGCTGCGCAAAGCCTGCGCGATATCGAAGCTCGCCTTTGAAGACGCCATACGGGCGATGCGAACGGCGAAGAGCGAACGCGCGATCGAATCGGCGTTTGCCGGCCGCGCGCGCATCGACGCAAACGATACCGGCTATCTCACGATTGCGGCGGCGTCCGAACACGCGTGCACCTTGCACTGGATTCGCAACGACGGCTCCTTGCGCGCCGGTGAGCTGCTTCTGCTCGACGCCGGCGTCGAGTGCGACTCTCTCTACACCGCCGACATCACCCGCACCCTACCGATCTCCGGACATTTTTCGACCGAGCAGCGAACCATTTACGATCTCGTCTGGGAAGCTCAGCAGGCCGGGATTGAAGCCGCCATCGATGGGAACGACTTTCTCGAACCACACCGCCGCGCGGTGCGCGTGCTGGCGCAAGGGCTCATCGATCTTGGAATTCTCAAAACGTCGCTGGACGAGGCGCTCGATCCGGATCGCCTTTTCCACCGGCGTTACACGCTCCACGGCGTCAGTCACATGCTCGGGCTCGACGTGCACGATTGCGCGAACGCGCGGACGCAGGAGTACCGGTACGGACGCTTGCGCCAAGGCATGGTTCTTACCGTCGAGCCGGGCCTCTACTTTCAACCCGACGATGCCACCGTGCCGGAGCGTTTTCGCGGTATCGGCGTACGGATCGAAGACGACATTGCCGTTACGGGTGCGAGGCCGGAGATTCTTTCGGCGAGCCTGCCGACGCGCGCCGACGACGTCGAACGCTGGATCGCGCAGCTCTGGAACAGCTAACCGCTACGGCATAATCGACGTCCCCGGCGTCGTCGGGGGAATCGTCGCGGAGCCCATTTGAGCGTGAAAAGCGGCGAGCTGATCTTCGATCGGCCAGCGACCGAAGGCCAAGATGATCATGCAAATGAGCGGGCCGACACCGGGAATGAGATTGAGGAGCGAGAGCGCACCGTTATATCCGGCCTTAGCAAAAATCCGCCAGTAGACCCAAATCGTAAAAGCCACGATAGCCAGAAGCACGATGCCATACGCGAGGATGAACGTTGCGAGGAATCCCGCCGTAGCCGCGTTGTGATCCATGTACAAGCCTCCGATCGTGAGCAGTTGAGAGCTCTTTCGCTGCTCCTCGCTTGCATCACTTCGTGCGCACCGACCGGTGCGTCAGTGAATCGTTCACCCGCGAGGCGGAGAGCCCCACCCTGACTGGACGTAGGCGCCGTCCACGACAATCACTGGAACCGTCGGGTCGCCACCGCTATAGCCAAACATTCGCTCGCGCGCGCGACGGTCGCTTTTTGCGTCGTAACGCGTATACGGTGTGCCGACTTCGTCGTAGTGGGCCATCGCGCGTTGGCAGTACGGACAAGTCGGGGAGATGTACAACTCCAGCTTTGCCCCCGGAGGTATGTGTTCTACGTCGAAGCTTCGTGCCATGCCGCTGGTCTTCGTACCGACGCCGCTGGGGAACCTGCGTGACGTCACCCTGCGTGCGCTCGACGCATTGCGCGACGCCGACCTCATCGTTGCCGAAGATACGCGCGTCGCACGCAAGTTGCTTCGAGCTTTTGATCTTCACGGTCGCGAGATCTGGAGCTATCGCGAAGCCAACGCGCGGCGCGTAACCCCGGCCATCCTCGAGCGTGCGCGCACTGCGCTCGTGGTCGTTACGAGCGATGCGGGCATGCCCGGTATCTCGGATCCCGGAAGCGAGCTGATCGCGGCGGCTCGGGCCGCCGGGACGCCCCTTGAGGTGCTCCCGGGGCCGAGTGCTGCCACCGCAGTCGCTCTGCTCTCCGGTTTTCCTCTGCGCAGGTTTACGTTTGAAGGCTTTCCGCCAAGAAGCCCCGCGGCGCGGCGCAGCCGTTTCGCGCATGCGCTGCGATCCGACGCAACGACGATTTGGTACGAGTCGCCGCAGCGAATCCGCGCAGCTCTCGTCGACCTCGCGGCGGTAGCACCGGACGCGCGCCTCTTCGTCGTGCGCGAATATACGAAACGGCACGAACAGCACCTATGGGGAACGCCGGAGAGCGTGATGGCACAGCTCCCCAATCCGATCCGCGGCGAGATTGCTTTCGCGATCGCTCCCTACGATAGCGCAGCGGAGCAGCCCACGACCGAAGCGACCAGTACGGCGATCGATACGTTGCTCGCCGGCGGACGGCGAGTCGGCGACGTCGCAAAACTCCTGGCGGCGCGCGGCTTCGGCGAGCGGCACGAGCTCTATGCCCGGGCCGCGTCCCGGAAGGCGCGGCGGAAACGACCGATTAAAGAACGCTGACGCAGAATGGAACGCGCTTACTACGTTACGACGCCGATATACTACATCAGCGGAGACCCACACATCGGCCACGTCTACACGACGGTCGTCGCCGACGTGCTTGCGCGCACGGCTCGCACGTTCCGTCCGACGTTCTTCCTGACGGGAACCGACGAACACGGGCAAAAGGTCGCGAATGCCGCCGCTGCGGCCGGAAAGAGTCCGCAAGCGTGGTGCGATGAGCTGGTGCCGCGCTGGAAAGCGCTCTTCGCAACCTACCACGTCGAGTACGACGATTTCATCCGCACGACGCAACCGCGCCACGTAGAAAAAGTCCGACGCGTCTTCGACCGGCTGCGCGAAAGCGGCGACGTCTATCGCGGAAAGTACGAAGGGTGGTACTGCATCAACGATGAGACCTTCTGGCTCGAATCCAAGCTCGTCGACGGCCGCTGCCCGACCTGCGGCCGCGAGGTTGCATGGATCTCCGAGGACGACTGGTTTTTCCGACTCTCGGCGTATCGCGACCGCTTGCTGGAACACTTCGAACGTTTCCCCCAATGGGTGCAGCCGCGCAGCGTTTACAACGAGATGATGGCGATCCTTCGTGAGGGGCTCGACGACCTGTCGATCTCGCGGACCAGTTTTGACTGGGGCGTCCCGATCCCGGGCGGCGGGGTGATCTACGTGTGGCTCGACGCGCTGCTCAACTACATTACGGCGATTGGCTGGAGCGAGGACGAGGCTCGCTTCAGAAAGTACTGGCCGGCGCAGACACAGCTCGTCGGTAAGGAGATCGCGCGCTTTCACACGATTATCTGGCCTGCGATCTTATGGGCGCTCGGTGAACGTGCCCCCGAATTGGTTTTCGCCCACGGCTGGATTACCGTCGATGGTCAAAAGATCGGCAAGAGTCTGGATAATGCCGTCGATCCATTTTCGCTTGCGCAGCGCTTCGGGCCCGATTCGATTCGCTATTTTCTCCTGCGCGAAGCGCCATTCGGAAGCGACTTTTCCTATTCCGAGGAGAAGATAGCGCAGCGCCACAACAGCGACCTCGCTAACGACCTCGGCAACCTCGTACAGCGCACGCTCTCAATGGTGCAACGCTACCGCGACGGGATCGTGCCGGAACGGCCCCGATCCGATAGCGCACTCGGAGAACGCTTCACGCCTTTGCCTCTCACCGTTCGGACGCGCATCCTCGACCTGCAATTTCGAGAAGCGCTCGAGGCCGTATGGGATCTGGTGACGGCGCTCAACCGCGCCATCGACGAGCGCAAACCCTGGGAGCTTCACAAGCGCGGCGAGACTGAGGAGCTCAATGCGGTGCTCTACGACCTCTGCGAGGGGCTCCGGTGGCTCGCGATCCTACTCCATCCGATCATGCCGGAGCGCATGAACGAGATGTGGCAGCAACTCGGAGCTCCAGGCAACATCGACGAGGATTGGTCGTCGTCGTTACGGTCCTGGGGAGGCCTGCCGCCGATCACGCAGACGGCGTTAGCCGCCTCGCTCTTTCCGAAGTTCGACGCCGTCGCGCAGACTTGATCGACACTCACTGTCACATTCACGATCGAAAGTTCGATGGCGATCGCGGTGAGGTGGTCGTGCGCGCGCGTAACGCGGGGGTCGGCGCGATGCTTACCGTCGGCGAGGATATTGCCGACAGCCGCGACGCGATTGCGATCGGCGAACAGTATAAAATCTCCGTCGCCGTCGGCATCCATCCACACGAAGCCATAAAGGCACCGCCGGACGTGGCGGCCGGTTTGCGCCCGCTTTTGAGTCACCCCGGCGTCGTCGCGATCGGCGAGACCGGTCTCGATTATTACTACGACCACAGTCCCCGCGAAACGCAAGGGGCCGTTCTACGCGCTCAGCTTCGACTGGCCCGCGACACCGCGCTTCCGGTCGTCTTCCACCAGCGCGATGCGTTCGACGATTTCACGGCGATCTTACGGGATGAATGGACCCCCGCAATGCGCGGCGTCGTCCACTGCTTCACAGGCACGCCGGAAGAGGCGCGCATCTTCGTCGACGAGTTCGGCCTCTTCTTAGGAATCGGCGGGGTGGTGACTTTTCCCAATGCTCGCGAGCTGCGCGAGGCGGTACGCGCCGTCGGTCCGAGCCGGCTCCTATTGGAAACGGATTGCCCCTATCTCGCGCCGGTACCGATGCGCGGTAAACGCAATGAGCCCTCGTTCGTCACCCATACGGCCGCCAAGCTCGCGGAGGTGCTGAGATTGCCCCTTGACGAGCTTGCGGCAACGACCGACACAAACGCTCGCCGGTTGTTTAAACTCTAACGCTACGTCGCCGCGCGGATCGCCGCTCCCACGACCTGCTGCAGAAACGCGCTCCAGACCGGGTACTGGTTATAGTTCCCCGCCATAATCATCACGGCCATGTCGAGATCCGGGACGACAGCCATGATTTGGCCGCCGTTGCCCCCAGCGTTGACGACGCCGTACCGCCGCCCGTTGATCTCCAGAGACGCAAGATGCCAGCCATAGCCGTAGCGATCGCCTTCACCTGCAGCATCTTCATTCATGACCGTCCGAGTTACGACCGAGTCGCGAAGCCAGCCGTCGTCTAGGATCTGCCGGCCGTTCCATTTGCCGTGGCTCAAGAAAAGCTGCCCGAACTTCAAGAAGTCTCGAGGCCGAAAATAGTCACCGCCTGCCATGTAGGCAGCATTGGTAGGCGGCGGCATCAGCCACATAGCGTACCGCTGGAATTGCATCGGCAAGGCAAAGCGATCGTAGAAATAACGCTCCAACGGCAGACCGGTGGCCCGCGAAACGATCGCGCCCAGAAGATTGATCCCCGCACTGCAATAGAAGGCGCGGCTTCCGGGATCGTACTGGATCGGCAGGTCGAGCGTGTACTTGTACCAATCGGGCTGCCTCGTTTGAGCCTGCATGGTGTCCTCGTTCCCTGGCGAGTTCTCGTCGTTGTCATCGCACGCCAAGCCGGATGACATGGTCATGAGATTCGCCACCGTCATGCGTCGCTTGCGCGGATCGTCGCGCCCGACGGGAAGATACTGCGGAAGAAAGGAGAGCACGGGGGTTTGCGGCGAGAAGCGATGGCTGTCTTCGATCGCGCGTCCGACCATGAGCGTGGTCACGCTTTTGCCGGCGGAGCGCACGTCGTGAGGACTCTCCGGCGTGAACCCGTAGAAATATTCGTCGAGCACCAATCGCCCGTGGCGAGCGATCGCAACGCTTTGGATGTATGGCGAACGCAACGTGGGCGAGCGTAGCGATACGATTGCTTGCATCACTTCGGCAATCGGCGACTCGCGCAGGCCGACGTCCGCGAGCGTATCGACCGACCATCCGTCACCGCCCGAAGTCGGTCGCCGATAGGTCCATGAGCTCGTAGCCCGTGGAAAGTACCAGCGCAGCTCTTGCGGCGAAACCCGATGAAAGGTCAGGACCGCTTCTCGCGTCGGAAACCCGATGGTGAGGGTATCGCCGGCGGTGGAACCGGCGACATCCGGCTGACCAGGACAGCGGAAGAGAAGTTTTCCGTCATCGACCAGCAGGGTACGCGTTCCCAGCGAGCTTCCCGCATTGCTCTCGGGGTTACGAACGAACGCTTGCAGAGAGCCGTCCGGCTTTTTCGTGACGACGAGGAAGTAATGCATCGTCTCGTCGAGC
Organism: Candidatus Cybelea sp.; assembly: GCA_036521295.1. Lineage (GTDB taxonomy): Bacteria > Vulcanimicrobiota > Vulcanimicrobiia > Vulcanimicrobiales > Vulcanimicrobiaceae > Cybelea. The sequence continues at coordinate 8,302 of DATDIA010000001.1, forward strand.
GGCGTCACCGCAATGGAATATCGAGGCCAAGGGCCGTTGGCGGGCTGAATCCACTGATTCGTTACCGGCGCCGGTGATTGCGTGGCCGCCCAAAGGCCGACGAGCGCTGCAAGAGGTACCATCGTTCACCGCTTCGCGCACTCACGCTCCACTCCCCAGCGTATGCGCGGCTTCCCATTCTGACTCGAGCCTAGTGCGCACCGCGTTCACGATCTCGGGGTTGCCGGTGCAAAGGCCCCAGTCGGTCATGTCGGCACTGCCATACGTTGCCGTCGCGTTTGCCGATCCGAGCCACGCGCGATCGCCGGCGACGGCCAGCTTTTGCGAGTCGCTGCATACGCGCACGCGGACGCCGTCGCGTACGAGGGATTCGAGGATGTGCCGCTCGCGGCCGTTGCTTCGCAAGTCGCGCTGGCTGACGAGCAACCGCGGCGCGCCGCCGGCAAGGGCGAGTTTCTTCAACGCCGAGTACGCTGCGTTACCCCCACCAAACGATTCGCTTTCTACAACGACCTCGTCGAGCGCACGTGCGTGTTCGAGAAGTCGCGCTTCCGCAGCGAGTGCTTCGTGCTTCGTCTTCGGAATCGACGCCGCTTCGGCCCCGTCAGCATCGCGCAGCACGATATCGTTGACGTCCCAATTCTTTTCGTCGAGGTAGAGCGTACCATCGACCTCGATCTCTTTGGCATGGAGCGGATGTCCGAGAATCGCTTCGGCGCCCGCTCCGCGCAGGCGCGCCGCCAACGTTGCATTCTCTTTTGCGAAACTGCCCTTCGGATCGTCGAAGGGCGCGCCGTCGAGTTGAACGACCACGTGCGCCGCGCGGCGCGCAGCATCTTCCAACGCACGCACGATCGGGCCGTGCAGCGTATAGGCCTCGACGAAGATCTCCTTGGCAGAGCGCAGGCTCGCCATCACCTCGCTCGTTGAACTCAGCTCGAGCATTGCGGCTGCCATCACGACGGCGGCCGGCCGCGTCTAGAGGGGAGTGTGACGAGTCATTTGGAAGCCTGTCTCTCGGCGATGACTTCAACTTCAACTCGCAGCCGTGCGGACGGCGAAAAGGAGGCCGCCCCCAGCGACACCGAGCGCAACACGGTGGCGTCGAAAGGAGCCTTCGTACGCGAAATGTTCGCGCGCATAGCGCCGCGTTACGATCTGGCCAACCGCGTGCTTACCGCCGGCCTCGACGAGCGGTGGCGTCGCCAAGCGCTCCGACTGCTCGCGCCTCCACGGCAAGGACGGGTCGTGGACTGCTGTTGCGGCACCGGCGACCTGGTCTTGGGCCTTTTGCGCAGCGACCCGACGCTGGAGGTGATCGGCATCGATTTCTGCGTGCCGATGCTCGAGCGCGCGCAGCGCCGCGCCGGCCGCGAGTCGCGCGCCAACGTACGCTTCGTTGAAGGCGACGTCATGGCGATGCCGTTTAAAGACTCGAGCTTTGATGGAGCGACGATGGGGTTTTCGTTGCGAAACGTCGTGGACGTGGACGCAACCTTGCGCGAGATCGTTCGCGTGTTGAAGCCGGGTGCGCGTTTCGTCAGCCTCGACGTGACCAAAGCGCCAAACCTCACTTTCCGGCGCCTCTTCAATATTTATTTCTATGGCGTGGTGCCGTTGCTCGGAGGAATTGTTGGCGGCTCTCCAGCGGCGTACGCGTACCTACCCAATTCGCTGACGCATCACCCGAGCGCGCCGGAGTTACGCGATCGATTCACGCGCGCCGGTTTCAGCGAGGCAGGATACGTTTCACTGATGGGCGGAGCGATTGCCGTTCACCATGGTAGCAAGCCTGTGCGAGTCGAAGCGTCCTGAGCTCCATCGATTCCGTGCGCGGAACTTCCGAAGATCTCCACGCCCTCGTCGAGCAATTCTTTCGCGCCACCTTCTCGACTGAGAATCCCGTCATCACCGAGGCCATCAAGCGAATGCTGGCCGCCGGCGGCAAACGCCTGCGACCGCGCATTACGCTGCTGGCCGCCGAGGCGTGCGGCGGTAAGGCGCTCGAGCACCTGCACCTCGCCGCCTATATGGAGCTCATCCACGTAGCAACGCTCATTCACGACGACGTCGTCGACAACGCCCGGACGCGACGCGGCGTCAATGCTACCGCGGTCGATTACGGCAACCGAGTCAGCGTACTCGCAGGCGATTATCTCTTTGCGTGGATATTCAAAAATGTGACGTTGAACTATCCGCACCCCGTCCCCAACGTGCTCTCGGCGACGCTCGCAGACATTTGCGACGGCGAAGTCCTGCAGCTTCAGGCGCTCGGCAACCTCGATCTCCCGATCGAAACGTATGTTGAGATCGCTCGTAAGAAGACCGCATCACTTTTTGCGGCCTCGGCGCAGTGTGGGGCCATAATGGGCGGCGGCCGCGCGAGAGAGCTTGCCGCGCTGCGCGAGTTTGGCGAATGCTTCGGCGTCGCATTTCAGATGAAGGACGATCTTTTGGACATGACCGCCGACGAACGCTCGCTCGGCAAACCGGCCGGTAACGATCTGAGCGAGCGCAAGATGACTATCCCGCTGATCGCGGCGCTGGCCTCCGGCAACGGAGGTTTCCGCGCGCAGGTCCGACGCTTTTATGATGGGGGCGCCAACGAAGCGATCCCCGCAATCGTCGACGGGATCGAGCGCGAAGGCGGTCTAGCATCGACGCGCGCACAGATCGGCTGCTTCGTCGAGCGAGCCAAGAGCGCCCTGGAGCCGATTTCGGAGGGCGCGGCGAAAAAGGAACTGATAAAGCTTACCAATGCCCTCGAGCAGTAGGGCAATTGAGGGGACGAACCATCATGACCGTACATCCGCTTCTTGCAATCATCGATGCGCCGATCATCATCGGCATCCTGATCGTCGGTGCGCTGCTCTTCGGAGCGGACAAACTTCCCAAGCTGGCGCGCAGCGCCGGTCAGGCAAAAAAAGAGTTCCTCGTCGGACAGGCCGAGGCCGATGAGGCGGCCGCGAAAGCACGCGAAGAAGCGCGTCAACGGGTGGCCGCACAGCACGCCGATATCATGGACAATGTCGAGACGGGCTCGATCTCGGGCGAAGCCATTCCACCGCCGACCCCAGGGCGCGGAACTCCGAGCTCGTAGCACCCCGGTGTCATCCTGAGCGAAGCGAGGACCGCGGGAAAAGTCGAAAGGTTAAGCGAGGTCCGCGCGCCCGAAGACGAGCTGACGTGGGATCAAAAGGAGATGCCTTTTACGGAGCACCTGCGGGAGCTCCGTAACCGTCTGATCGTCGCCCTCGCGACGGTCGGCGGCATCGCCGTCGTCCTCTTCTGGCCGTCACAATTCGTGATCCGGTGGATGATGCGCGAGTATTTCAAAGGAATTGAGCTGCACGCGTTCGGTCCGGCCGACGTCATCTTCACCGAGTTCAAGTTTTCGGTCATCGGTGGAATCGTTATCGGGTTGCCGGTGTTGCTGCAGCAACTGTGGCTGTTCGTCGTGCCGGCTATCCACCCGCGCACGCGCCGCATGGTCTACGCGTTCATCCTTCCATCGATCCTGCTCGCGGCGCTAGGGCTGGCCTTCGCTCACTTCGTCGTGATTCCACGTGTCGTGGCCGCGCTGCTGCACATCACCGATGCGGTTGCGACGCCCACTTTCGGCGTCGCCGCCACGTTGAACTTCGTCATGGTCCTGCTCGCGCTTTTTGCGATTATTTTTCAAACGCCAATCGTGCTCGTCGGTTTGGCGCGGCTCGGGATCGTGAACGCGAGCTCGTTGATGCGCTATCGCCGTCACGCGATCTTCGCCTTTTTCGTCGCCGGGGGCATCGCTGCGCCCGACGGAAATCCGCTCACCATGGCCTTGCTGGCGTTGCCGATGTACGCACTGTACGAGATTTCAATTTGGGTGATTCTCCCTCTCGAACGCCGGTGGTCCAGTTCGGCCCTTCGAAACGCTCGTGACGCCAGGGACAGGCCTTGAGGTGACCGCCGCGCGAGCGATCTATGGCGAATTCGTGCGCACGTTCG
>DATDIA010000002.1:0-2874 GCA_036521295.1 Candidatus Cybelea sp.
GGAGTGGTGCGTGCGGAGGGCGATCTCGACTTTCGCGGCACGCTGGGCGTTGCCAAAGACGTGCCGGTCGGTTTTTCGCGAATACGCCTGCGCTTCGAGCTAGACACCGATTCGCCGGAAGATCGACTCGAAACATTGATGCGCCTTACCGAACGCTATTGCGTCGTCTACCAGACGCTGCGCCAACCTCCCGAGATATCCGTGGAGAGAGTATAAGACATGCCGATGTACATGGATATTCACGAAGCACCGGGAGCGACCGCGCAGGCGGTAGCAGCGGCGCATCTGGCCGATGTCGCCATTCAAGCAAAACACGGTGTCGAGTACCACAAATATTGGCTCAACGAAGCGCAGGGCAAGATTTTCTGCCTTTGCACCGCTCCGAACGCCGAAGCCGCGACGACCGTGCACCGCGAAGCGCACGGTCTTATGGCGCAGAAAATCATCGAGGTCGCTCCGGAGGTCGCGGAAAGCTTCCTCGGAGGTTGTGAGGTGGACACCGGAGGCGCGGCGCTCCTTCCGGGAACGACCGCCGACGTACGCGATTCCGGAATTCGAACGATCCTTTTTACCGACATCGTGGACTCAACCTCGCTGACGCAGCGTCTGGGAGATGAGGCGGTTATGGCGCTGCTCGACGTTCACGACGCAACCGTCCGCGAGGCCGTGGCCGCATGCGGCGGGCGCGAAATCAAGCACACCGGAGACGGCATCATGGCGGCATTCTCATCGCCGGCAGCTGCAGTTCGATGTGCGGCCCGGATTCAAAGAGCGCTCGCGGAGCATCCGTTACGAAGCGGCGACTCGCCGGTCATGGTTCGCATCGGCGCTGCCGCGGGAGAACCCGTGGAGAGCAATCGCGACCTCTTTGGATCGACGGTTCAGTTAGCCGCACGCCTTTGTTCGCATGCCGAGCCCGAACAGACACTGGTTTCAAACGTCGTAGCCGAGCTGTGCATCGGAAAGGGTTTGACGTTTCGCGATTTGGGCGAAATCTCGATTAAGGGTTTCGACCATCCGATTCGGGTGCAGGCGGTTCAACAAACTACGTAAAGCTGCGCGCGTGACGCGTGCGAGATAGAGCCCTTTGGTTAGGGTGCCTCGTTTACGCGGTGCTCTTTACCTGGCTGGGCTCGATAAAGTACGCGGCGCATCGCAATCTGGTCGACTTCGGCATCTTCTCGCAGACCGTAGCGAGCGCGTTCGGCTGCTTTTGCAATCCTGTCGAAGGCAGCCACTGGGCCTTTCACTTTTCGCCGATCCTCTATGCGGCTGGGATCGCCGTCGCGGTGATCCGGTCGCCGCTGACGCTCATTGCGCTGCAGGCAATCGCCGGAGCGCTCGTCGCGCCCCCGATCTACGCGCTCGTACGCGTTCGAAGCGACGCCGGGAGAGCCAGGCTCGCGGCGCTCGTGACGTTGCTCTACCCGCCTTTGGCCGGGTTGGTCTTTGGTGACTTTCACGAGAATGGGTTCGCGCCGGCCGCCGTCGCGTGGACTCTCTACGCCTTCGACGCGGGGATGTTGGTTTGGGCGTTCGTGGGCGCCTTAATTACGCTATCGGTAAAGGAGGATCAGGCGGTCTTTCTCGCCGTTGGCGGCGCGCTGGGCGCATGGCGCTTCCGCGGCACGAGGCGGGGCCTGCTGGCAGCGGCGGTCGCCGCGACAAGCGTGCTCGTATTGACCGCCTTCTTCGCGTACATCCGCCCGCATGCGGCGGCTGCCGCGGTCGCGTCGTGGGAACCCGCGCGGTTTTATGCGTGGAATGCGATGGACGCACGCGCGATTCCGGCGGGGGTAGCGGCGAGGTTGGGGTTCGTGCTCCTGATCTTTGCACCGTTGCTCTTCTTGCCGTTTCGATCGGCCGTGATGTGGCTAGCGGCGGCGCCGCTGTGCGAAGTGCTGATTTCGCGCATGCCGACGACGTTCACGCTCGGCACGCATTACGCGGGAGCTTGGATCGGTTATGTCTTGGCAGCGTTTGCCTTCGCCGTGCGTGCATTAACACCGCGGCAAGCCCGCGGGGCGTTGTTCGCATGCCTTGCGTTGTGCGTTCTCGAGTTTGCGGTTGCCGACCCACTCCATCCGGGGCTCAATCTGCGCCGGCCACAATCGCGCGACGCCGCGCTCGATCGATTCTTGCAAACGTTGCCTCTCGAAGCGAGCATCGCGACCCAGGAGGAAGCGTACACCCATGTGGCACTCGCAGATCCGTACGCTCGCCTCTTGCCGGAACTCCCCGGCCAGGCGACTGAGGCTTGCTTCGCGTTGATTGATACGAGCTTTCCGGACTCCGCGCGCTTGCAAGAATATGGCGAAACGCTGTCGCGCCTGGTGCGCGCGCAGCGCTTCGTTTCCGTCGCCAAGACAGGCGGAATTGAGCTCTATCGCGCGAGTCATTGTGCTAACGAGAGTTCTCACTCAAAAGCAGATGGGCGAGGGCATCGCTAGCACGCGAGGGCCAGTCTTCGCCGGCTGGGACGATGCGGTGCGGCGCCGCCCACGGCGCCCAGCGCGCAACCTGCAAAAGATAATCCCGCGTGCGCGGAAAGATTCCAACGACCGGCGTGCCGATCATGCCGGCGACGTGCATTGCTCCGGAATCGGGAGTAACGATGGCGGCGGCTGCGCCGATCGCCGCCTTCCACGGTTCCAGCTCGTCGTAATAACTAACGGCGTGTCTCGCGGCAACTGCGATTCGCTCCGCATAGAGAGCCTCGGCTCGAGCTGAGAGCAGGTGCAGCGTCGCGGTTGCCGAGAGCCGGTGAATCATGTCGACCACGTCCTCGAACTCGATGCCAAGCCGTTCCCATTTGTCGGTTATCTGAACGGCGACGCGTTCGTCGGGCGCCGGCTCGCTCTCGATCACGAGGGG
>DATDIA010000003.1:0-3973 GCA_036521295.1 Candidatus Cybelea sp.
AAGCGACTCTAATTGTGGTAGGCGCCACGGCCCTCGCGGGCGAGCTGGCTGCGATTGCGCGGCGCATCGATTTCAAGGTCGTCGTTGTGGATCCGCGACCGGCGTTCGCGACCGAGAAACGGCTTCCTGACGCGCATGCGATCGTACGCCAATGGCCAGCCGATTATTTGCCCGGCGCGCTCACCGACCGTACGCCAATTGTGATTCTGTCGCACGATCCGAAGTTCGATCTGCCGGCGCTTCGTTGTGCGCTCCGCTCGGAGGCGCCCTACATCGGGTTGCTTGGAAGCCGTCGTTCGCAAGGCGCACGTCGCGATTCCCTGCGCGCGGAAGGCTTCGAAGACCTAGCGCTGTCGCGCCTACATGGGCCGGCCGGTCTCGACATCGGCGGCGCAACCGCCGCCGAGACGGCAATCTCTATCCTGGCGGAAATTGTTGCAAGCCGTCACGAACGGATGGGCACCCCGCTGCGCACGACAAGCGAAGCGATCCACGATCGCACCGCGGTGTCACCCTGAGCCCTTCGACTCGTTCCGCCCGCACAGGATTGATTCCATCGCACGGCGGGCGCGCAGTGATTCTGGCCGCGGGGACCTCATCGCGGGTCGGCAAGCAGAAGCTGTTGATGGATTTTCGCGGCCGCCGGCTGATTGAGTATCCAATCGCCGCAGCTCAACCTTGGAACCCCATCGTTGTCTGTGGGATCGAAGTCGAGCAGTATCTCCTTGGCCGTTCCGACGTTGAATTGCTGCGCAACGACGAGCCGGAACGCGGCATGTCGCACTCGCTGGCGCTGGCAAACCATATCGTGGCTGCCGATCTCATGCTGTTCGTTCTCCTTGGAGATAAGCCGCTCGTCAGCACGTCATTGATCGAGTCGACTCGGGCGGCTGCCGAGAATTCCGACGTCACGTATCCGATGCACAAGGGAGTGCCGGGTCATCCCGTTACGCTGTCGCCCCGCGCACGCCATTACATCGACGGCCTGCCCTCCGGTGATACGGTCCGGCTTCTGCGCGACCGTCCGGAACTGAGGCACTTCGCCATGCAAACTGCGGATGTGGGAGCCGTTTTCGACGTCGACACCGCGCAAAGCCTTAGGCAGGCTCCCTAAAACGCTCGAGCGCGCTTTCGTGCCACTCAGATGGCGCCGCCGGGCGCTTTTCGCGATAGAGGTCGGCAGCCAAACATTCGCTCACGTAGTTCAAAACCGACTCGATCTCGGCAATCTCCGCGGAATGGGCAATCGTATTGCCGCGAGCGATGGCGGCCTCACGTATTGCCGCGTCGACCGTAGGGCAGGTCGAAACCGGACGCGTCCCGTCGTAGACGAGGCGGTCGATCTCTTCCTGGGCCCAGCGCTTAGCGGCTTGAATCGAAGTATGGAGATGTTCGAGCGTCATAGCAGAACGCTAACAGACCAGCCTGAGTCTGGCCTTCAGCCCGACCATTACTTTCATCACTTTTGACACGGCGCCGCAAAGGGCGAGACCGCCGGTAACGAAAAGTTTTCTGTTGTGAATGCACCGACCACGCATCTGCTCGCGCTTGCGCTCATTGCCGCACTAACGCCGGAGGGTGCGTCGGCCGCGCAGGTTGACTCCGTTACTCGCCACACGCTAACGTTGAACGGTAACGTAATGGCGTACGTCGCGCGGGCCGGAACGATTACGCTGTACAATAAAAACTTCCGTCCGACTGCCGATATATTCTTTACGGCGTACACGAAAGAGGGCGTCGACCCCGCACACCGCCCGATTACGTTTTTCTACAACGGCGGCCCTGGAGGCTCGAGCGTTTGGCAACGCATGGCGGCGTTTGGACCCGTGCGTGTGCTCGCGAGCAAGCCCGGGGAGACGCTTTCCGCGCCATACCGCGTCGCCGAAAATCAGTATTCGCTCCTCGACAAGACCGATGAGGTCTATATCGACGCTCCGGCAACCGGCTTCAGCCGAATACTGCCGGCAGGGAAGCCTAGCGATTTCTTCGGCGTCGACGAGGACGCCGCAGCCTTTGCGCAGTTCATTACACGATATCTTTCGAAATATGGGCGCTGGAACTCGCCGAGGTATCTCTTCGGTGAAAGCTACGGCACGATACGTAGCGCCGCGATCGTTCGTTTGATGCAGGGCGGTTTTGGCCAGGCGACCCAATTCAACGGTGTGGTCTTGATGTCGACGGTTCTGAACACGAATCTCTTGTGGGACGATGAGAACATCGGCGGAAACGATTGGCCCTTCGTGCTCTTTTTGCCGACGGAAGCCGCGACCGCCTGGTTTCACGAGCGCGTTCCGCGGCACCAGCAGTTTGCGGACTTTCTCGGCACTGTGGAGCGCTTTGCGCTTACCGAATATCTCACGACGCTCGCACAGGGCGACGATGCGCCGGCCTCGATGCGCGACGACGTCGTCCACAAACTGCACGACTATATCGGCCTTCCTGAGGACTTTATCCGCAGCTCGAATCTTCGCATCGCACCCGGGCGCTTCAGAAGCGAGTTGTTGCGCGGCCAAGGCAAAGTCGTGGGCTATATGGACACGCGTTACACGGGCTATGACCCGGTCGGAAACCGGACTGAACCGCTCTGGGACAACTCCGACCTTGCGGCGACCCCCGCCATCGTATCGATCTTCAACGACTACGTGCGCAAGCAGTTGGGATACGCCACCGATTTGCAGTACCGATCGCTCTACGACGTGGAAACGCAATGGAGCTGGAAGCACGAGACCGATCTTGGAGGGACTGCGGCCCTCATCCAGTCACCCAACACCATCGTCGATCTCTCCGAGGCGATGGCCGAAAACCCGGGCATGCACGTGTTCGCCGCGCTCGGCTACTACGATATGTCCACGCCATACTTCGAGGCGGAGTACGACTTCACGCACTTGCACCTGCCTCAAGCGCTGCGCTCGAATCTCACGATCGAGCGCTACCAATCCGGGCATATGATTTATATCGACCCCGGCAGCCTCGCCAAATTAAAGACTGACCTCGCTCGCTGGTACGACGCCGGCAAACCGTAGAAAGAGCAGTGCGGCGCTGCGTGCCGAGTCACTCGAACCCGAGCGTAATCATGAGATCGTTTACGAATCCCTTCACGGCTGCGGGTAAGGCCCGTTCATCGTTGACGACGACGTTCCATTGCCGTTCAGGGAGCGCGACGGGAGCGTCAACTTCACCAAGCTCGCCCGACTCAAGTTCGCGGCGTACGGCATCGCGAGATTGCAACGAGATGCCCAGACCGGCGCGCACGCATTCGCGAATCGCGCCATTTGATCCAATGGTGAGCTGGTTTTCCGGTGCGATGCCCAGCTCTTCGAAGAGCTCCTGCGTCATCGCGCGCGTGCCCGATCCAGGTTCGCGCAGAAGCCAAGTCGCACGCGCTAAGGCAGTCGCATCGAGCGCTTGGGAGTATCGAGCGATCAAGACGATCTCGTTTGTACGGCGTCCGAGGGTACGATAGCGGCTCTCGACAGGCGGTCTACCCGCGACGGCGACCTGCGCTTCCCACGTCGCGAGCCGTTCCCAGACCTGACCGCGATTGCCGACGTCGAGCTCGACTGCAATTTCGGGGTGCTTCTCGCAAACACGCCGCAGCGGCTGCGGCAGAACGTACTCGGCGACCGTGGTCACGGCCGCGATGCGCACGCGCACGGCGTGCGCGCTCCCGGCCGCGCGAACTTGCGACTCGGCTTCGTCGGCGAGCGCGAAAATGCGCCGGCCGTAAGCGGCCAAAGTTCGACCCGCCTCGGTTAACCGTAAGCCTCGTCCTTCGCGCTCGACGAGCGCCACGCCAAAGGCCCGGCGCAGCGAGGCCAATGCCGAGGAGACTGCCGGCTGCGAAACCGCAAGCGACTCGGCGGCCTCGGAAACCGATCCCGCCTGGGCGACCGTGAGGAATGTCCGCAGTTGGCCGGTCGTATAGTTCACTATTTACTTATGATTTACCACAAAAGATGTATTTGACGCAAAT
>DATDIA010000004.1:0-14816 GCA_036521295.1 Candidatus Cybelea sp.
GCGGCTAGAACGGCCCGGTTGAGTGAAGATGCTCGTACCGTCGTCGAGATCGCTGCGATCGCCGGACAAGGTTTTAGTGTCGATGTGGTCGGCGATGTTGCCGGCCTTAGTGCAGCCGCGGTAATCGACAGCATTGCCGAACTCTTAGACCGCCGTCTCGTACGCGAGGCGGGTCCACGCAGTCACCGGGACTATGTCTTCAGCCACCACCTCATCGCCGCATCGATCTACGAGGAAATAGAACCGGCACGAAGGTCTCGGCGCCACGCGCGCATCGCGGCGGTTATGCGCGATCTCTACGCTGGTAATCTTTCGGAAATTGCGCGCGACCTCGCCTATCATTACGAGTGCGCGGATTTGCCTTCGGAAGCGGCGCGATGGTATGGGGTTGCGGCAGAGCATGCGGCGAAGCTGTACGCCAACGAAGAGTGCGTCACGTTCGCGACGCTCGCGCTCGACGGCGCGATCGAGCGCGACAATCGCCGCGATCTCTTGCGACTTCGCGAATCCGTGCGAGGACGCATCGGCGACCGCACCGGCCAGCGCGCCGATATACAAGAACTCGACGGATTAGCGGAGGGTCTCGACAGTAACGTCGAGCGATTGGACGTCCTCGGGCGCTCGATCGTGCTCGCTCGCAGCCTAGGTGAATCGGAGCGCGAACAAGCGCTGATTGCTCGCATGGGCGCGCTGGCCGAGCGCAGCAGCGATCCAAGCGTGCAAGCCGACGCCACCTACCAGCAGGCCACCTGTCTGGTAAGGTTGAGCCGGCATCGCGAAGGGCTCAACATCGCACGCCGTGCCCTGGAAATGTACGAGCGTCTCGGGGAAGTCTCAAAGCAGGTTGGGTGCCTTTCATTACTGGTCGAAATCACTACCACCGCCGGCGAACAGGAACTCTCGTGCGAGTATCTCGCGCGCTTGCGCGAACGCGCATCAGATACGCACGATCGCGCGCTTACCGCTCAGGCACTTACCACTGCAGCGGTCGCCGCGTTGCTGCAACAGCGCTACGCTGAGTGCCGAGCGCTCTCGCGCGAGGCGCTGGCCATCAACGAGCAGCTCGGCGACCGAGAGGAAGCGGCGTTGTCACGGGCTCGAATAGCGACGGTATCGGCTTGGCTAGGAGACTATGAAGAAGCGTTTCGGCAGTTCGATCTTGCATTGGAATTATACGATGCAATCGGGCATCGGCGTGGCTTGTGCACGACGCTGACGAATAAGTCGGCGTTAGCGATACGCTTGGGGATGTTCGACGAAGCGGCAGCCCTGATCGAACGTTCAAACGCCTTATTGGACGTCGTACAAGAGGCGAGGTTGGGTGTTGCCAACGATTGCAACCTGAGTATGGTCAAGCTGCGCATGGGTGATCCGCAATCGGCTAAGGCACTAGCCGCAAGCGCCCTCGACCGAGCGCGGAGTATCGAGTTTCCCATCTTCGAGGCGGGCAGTCTGGCAAATCTTGGCAATGCCAAGGCCGCCTTAGGCGAGCTTGCAGATGGAATCGCCGACATGGAAATGGGCATTGCGATAAGGCGGACGCATCAGAATCGACAGGATTTCGTTGACGATCTTTCGGACCTCGCACTGGTTTACGTTGCAGCGGACCGTATCGAGGAGGCGCGCGGCGTGGCGGACGAGCTCTTCGAGATTGCGTGCAAATCGCTGGAAGGAGCCTTATGGCCGCAGTACGTCTGGCGAGCAATTGCGCGAGTGAATGAGGCCGCGGGAGACGAGGAGCGAGCGGGCGCCGCTCGGCAAGAAGCTCTGACCGCGTTGGACCGATTTGCGGCCTCGATCAGCAACGAAGAATGGCGCAAGGCTTTTCTGACGATTGACGTCAATCGTGAGATTGCAGCATTCGGCACGGCCGCGGCACGCTAAACGCCTACTCTGGAGGTGTGAGTTCAGATCGGCGCGAGCAGGTTTTCCTCGTCCGCATGTGGCTGGAAAACTCGCACGGCGCGCCCGACGCGTGGCGCGGTTCCATCCACGAAATCGCGTCGGGGCGAAGACTCTACGTAACGGGCCCCGGCGAGATAGCCGACTTTATTACGTTTCGTCTGCTAGCGCGCGAGGATTGCGACAAGAAGCCATAATTTGGGCTTCTTGCTGGTCAACGTCTCGAAGCCGGTGAGGGCAATGTTCCGGGGGCAGTAACGACAATTCGCTGATTGGCGACCAGCAGATTATTGTTGTCGAGATCGTAGACGGAAAGCGTGAGGATCCCCGGCTTTGCCGGCACAAAGCGAAAGTCGCGCGTTTCCCCGACGCTGAGGCCGTGCGTCGCGATCTCTGGAACTTGAAGCCGTCCGGGCAAATCGCGGCCGTCCTTCGCAATCGGCGTCCACGCAAGCACGCGCGATCCATCGGAGAGCGAGACGGCAAGATTCTCACCGCTAAGCGAAAGCTCGATTAAGCGAAGACGCTGCGGTACCCCGGCCGTCATTGTCAGCGGTGGAGGCGCGAGTGTCCCGCCGATGGCAACGAAAGGACTGCCCGCCTTTTCGTACGATTCCGAAATCATCACAACGTGATCGGTCGTTGGATCAAACGTCTTCCCCGCAGGCAAGACGATGAGAGGGCCGATAAGTCCGCTCCCGAGTTGCCAGCCGTCATCCATGTGCGCATGGTACATGAACGTGCCCGCGTCGGGAGGCGTAAACCGCGCCTCAAATGCCGCGCCGGGTTCGATCGGAGGCGACATGCGATCGTTCTTCATCGCCATCCCCATGCCGGCGCCGCCGTCGTAGTAGCTATCCTGCAGCGCGATTCCATGCCAATGCACGCTGGTTTCTTCGAATGTACGGTTGAACACGGTGATCGCGACCGGCTGGCCGCGCGTCAGCACGATTGGCGGCCCCAGATTCCCACTTGAAGCGGTGATCGTATTACCGTCGGAGAGCCGCAGCGAACCTTTGCTGAAGCCTTCGTAGGTTGGATGCGCAACGTTCCGTGCATCCATTTCGAGTGTCAACCGGCGCGGCTGCGCTTGTTCGGGCGGAGCGCTATCGCCGGGACGTGGTAAGACTTTGAAAGCGATCACCATGCCGCCCATTGGCCCGTTCGGCTGATGAAAGCGCTTCGCAATGGTGAGATTCGGGTCGGCTTTGCCGGCTCGCATGTCACGCAGCGGTGCGTGGCGGCTGATATGGTCGTCGATGTGACAGTGATACATCCAGTTGCCGGGCCGGTCGGCGGTCCACGACAACTCCGCCGCGTCTCCCGAATGGAATGGATGCGTCACCTCGTCGTATGCGTCTGGGCGATCGAGTTTGAAATAAAAGCCGTGCAGATGCATCGGATGGATCATCGGCGACGCGTTATAGACGGCCCAGCGCACGACTTGACCGCGCTCGTACACGAGGCGCTCGGTCGCGGGAAACGAGCGGCCGTTGATGGTTTCCAAGAGGTAGAGAAAGTTCGGCGAGCCATCTTTCATTTTGATGGGCGCGTAGAGTCCAAGAACGAAGACGTGATTGACCTGCGGCGCGCGGGGTGCTTCCACGACGATCGCACCGGAAAGCTCGGCGTCATCGAAGACGCGGTCATCAATCGTCTCGCCTTTGTCCGAACCATAGTACCCAAATGCGCCGGCCCGGTCGAGCACGAACGAGACGCTTCGTGTTGCACCGCGTCGCACGAGCAGCGCCGACGTCAGCGCCTGGGCGGGCGCCGCGAGGCCACGCACGGTAAGATCGTGCGAAAGTTCGTTGTGTACCGTCGCCACGACGCGCGTTCCGAGCGGAACGTGCAGTAGCGGTCCCGGGATGCGAAGCGGCTTGCCGAGTTCGCCGAAGGCTTCGATTGGGATACCGATCGTCCCCGGCCCATCTGGATGCCACAAACCACGCCGCGCCACCAGCGCCAGGTGCAACACGCCGCGTTCGAGCCGGCCGGCGGCCCTGGTGTTGTCGTTCGCGACGATTTGCGGCAGCGCAGCTGCCCTTGCCGGAGTCAGGGTGCCGAAAAGCGCGACGGCCGCAAGGCCGGCCACCGCTGAGTACTTCTTGCCGTTCATACAACGAGGATAGGCCGCTGCCGTGCTGCCGGCGTGCGCGCACGTTTCCGGCACGGCGAGGCTTTAAAGTTGGCCCATGAAACGATTCTTGACGGTCATGGTGGCTACGGCCACGCTGAACCTCACCCTGCTAACCCAACCGGCCTTAGCGGTGCAGCACGACGGCCAACTTCCAATGTATCCGCGCGGAACACCGGCCCACGGAATGGAGAGTATCCCGCCGAGCGCACTAGCTCAGGGCGTTCCATATCAACAGACGACGACTGACTCGGTGCATCTGGTCGACCTTTGGTATCAGTCAAACGCCAAGGCGTGTTCCAGGTTGGAAGCGTCGGGCGGTGTCCGGTATAAGTGCCCGGGCGGCTACATCGTTATCCAAAACCACGGCGGCACGCTCATCTCGTATGTGCCGGCGTCTGCGGGACTCTGAAAAGAGCGTCAATCCCCTGTTTTAGGAAACCCCGCCATCGCCGAAAGGCCGATGACGGGGTTTTCGTTTAAACTACAGGTTATGTCTAAGCTCAGATACGGCGATTACGTCACGATCGAGAACCTTGGGATTGAAGGTCAGGTCATTGAAGTCGACACGAGATCGATCGTGGTCCGTTATAAGAAAAAAGACGGGGAGCTGGTCGAGCATCGATTTCGGCCTGACGAACTTCGGTATATCCCAAAGCCACATGAGACATGAGCAAGAGTTGCCGTCGAACTATGGGGTGGAGCCGCGTACGGCGCTTCCCCGTGGTCGCGTTCGGCATTTCGACGCCCTTGCGTCCGTCTCGTGGGACGCCTCTTCCTCGGCGCGACGCCGTGAAGTAGATTCTGTCCCTGTCGGCATACGATTCAGATCGCTTACGACCGTAATCGGCACTCCGTTATAGAAGCGCATTCTATTCATTCCTCCTTTCCATCATTGGGTTTTTCCACTCTCTAAGACCTCACAGCTACGCTGGAAAGTTGCTAAAGTTTCGTCAGGCCTCGTACGACTTTCGTCGGATCGTTGCGCGAGTCGGTGCCGACCGAGGGCGTCCGCAACGATGCTACAAATCGGATCATGCGAAAGGATAATCATGGAAATTAGTGCACGCAATCAGATTCAAGGCCGTGTAAAGTCGGTCTCGCTGGGCCCGGTTATGGCGGAGGTCGAGGTTGAGATCGATCCGACTACGATTACCGCGGCCATCACGGCTTCGTCAGCGCGGCGCCTTGGGCTCGAGGCGGGAGACGCCGTCGTAGCGATCATAAAGGCGACCGAAGTTATCATCGGCAAGTGACCTTATCGCGCGGCGATTTTATCGGATCTTCCCTCGGAATTACCGCTTTAACGGCGGCCGGCATGCCGCGCAAAGCCGGTGCCGCGGTATCCTTTGACTCCGCTCAGGATAACGGTAATCCGATCATTCCCGTGCAGATCGACGCGGGACGCCTTATACGCACGGTCGTCGGTTTGCGCCCGTTTCGCGCCACCGGGTTCGTACTTCGAGCCGAACCCTTCGGCGAGAAAGTGCTCGTGCATAACTACGGCCATGGCGGAGGCGGTTTTAGCCTCTCGTGGGGCTGCGCAACGCTGGCGGCGGATTTTGTCGCCGATCGCTCTGCGTCGCAGGCCGCGGTGCTAGGATGCGGCGTCATCGGTCTGACGACGGCGCGCATCCTCCAAAACCGCGGATGGCAGGTCACGATTTACGCGAGCGATCTTCCTCCGGCGACCACATCGAACGTCGCCGGCGCGCAATGGACGCCGACGGTCGTCTTCACGAGTGGCGACGCGACGCCGG
This sequence comes from Candidatus Cybelea sp., assembly GCA_036521295.1. Taxonomy (GTDB): domain Bacteria; phylum Vulcanimicrobiota; class Vulcanimicrobiia; order Vulcanimicrobiales; family Vulcanimicrobiaceae; genus Cybelea. The sequence continues at coordinate 5,800 of DATDIA010000004.1, forward strand.
CCTTTCTCGACACGTTTCGCAAGGCGTCTCGTATCGCGAACCGTGCGTTTCAGCTCATGGCAGGGCCCGCCTATGGCGTACGGTGGATCCACAACTACGCGCTCAAGCGCGATGTCGAGTCGGCGACTCCGGAGCTCGATTACGCGACGCGAGCCGGGATCGCCGACCTCTATGCCGACGTCGAGACGATCGATCCGTCCACCGTGCCGTTTGTTGGCTTTAAGTATATTCGGCGATTCGATACGATGCTGATGGAGCCGAACACGTTCTTGCCTGCCCTCGAGCGTGACTTTCTCTTACAGGGCGGCCGCACCGTTGTGCATACGTTCCATACGCGCTCGGAGATTACGGCGCTGCACGAACCAATCGTTTTCAACTGCACCGGCCTGGGGCCGCGCGCGCTTTTTAACGACACGGCACTCGAGCCCATTCGCGGTCAGCTTTCAATTCTCGAACCGCAACCTTTGGTCGACTACACCTATTTGACTAAAGAGCTTTACATGTTTCCGCGCGACGACGGTATCGTTCTCGGCGGAACCTTCGAACGGGGCAACTGGTCGACGGCCGTCGATCTTGCGACGCAAGCCCGCATTATCGCCGCGCACAAGGCCCTTTTCGTGTCAGCTAGCCGGTGATCATAAGGCGCTATTCGATGCAGGCAGGCAAGGGGCTCGCTCAGAAGCATCCAACCTAACACTAGGTTGGTGGTGCTTTGAGGCACCCCTCAGGAGCATTTACCATGCCAGCAAAACTGATCTTGCGCGCCGGCGCGCTCGCCCTCGGCATCACCTTGGGCGCGTGCGGCGGAAATGGCACTTCTTCACCTCCCCTCGTTGCCGGCCCACTATCTTTAAGTGCGAGCGGAGCCGGTTCCAACGTGGCCGCCGGGTCGGCAACGGCCGGACAAGATCTCTACCTCGCATCCCGCAACGACAACAGCGTCCTGGTCTTCCCCGCAAAAGTCCACGGCAACAAGACCCCGATGCGACGGATCGCGGGTTCAAAAACGAAGCTCTTTTACCCGATTGGCCTCGCCGTCGATGCGGGTGGAAAAATTTACGTAGCAAACGATAACGGCGCAAGGCAAATCGAGATATTCTCTGCAACTGCCAACGGAAACGCGACTCCCAAGCTGCTGGGCGGCCCGAGCACCGGATTCGTCTATGTCCAGGGTATGGCGGTTGACGGACACGGGCAGCTTTACGTCGCCGATTATGACGCCAATGCTATCTTTGTTTTTGCCGCAGGCGTAAGCGGTAACGTTGCGCCGATCCGGACGATCGCCGGCGCGACGACAAAACTGAGCGAACCTTCGGGGGTCACTTTCGACTCGGCGGGCGACCTCTACGTCGCAAACGGTGGCTCGGTCCTCAAGTTCCCCAAAAACGCGAACGGTAACGTTGCGCCGCTCGCGAGGTTGTCCGGGAGCAATACCGGCATCGGATACATCCTCAGCGTGAGCTTCGATCCTACCGGACGACTCATCGTCGCCGAAGATGCTGCGGTAAGAATCTTTGCCAAAGGGGCGAGCGGTAATACTGCGCCAGTCGCCATCATTTCAGGAGCGAAGACGGGGCTCGCGACGGTCACAACAGCCGGCGTTGACGCCACGGGCAAGATCTATGCCACGGTAGTTCATAACTACAAAAAGAGCTACGTTCGCGTTTTTGCCAATACCGCGAATGGCGACGTTGCTCCGCTGCGGACGCTGGCCGGACCGAACACGCACGTCAACGATGCCTTCTATCCGACGTTTTACTAGCAAGGAATAGTTTCCAGGCATCAAACGTAACGTTGGCATGCTGGCAGAAGCCGCTTTAGCCCTCGCTGCGGCCGCGCGCACTCCGGCAACCGGAGCCTATCGAATTGGGCGAGATATAGTCTACGTTGGAGTCGACGCCGAGCCGCCGGACCGGCCGTCGATAGAGTTCTACGACACTGCTACGCGCCGCTTGGGGACGCTTGACCATCTCGTTGGAGACGAATATAAAACGGACGACTCTCCCAGAATGACGTTTGTGCTGAGCTCCCCGAGGCCGGCGGTTCTGGAAAAGCCATTTGTCATCACCGATGGCAACGGGCATCTCGGAGCGTCGCTATGGTACGCCCGTGGTGCACGACGGTACCCAACCGTCGTGCTGATTCAAGGCGCCGACGATTCGACACGGCGGATGGGATTTCTCATTCCGTTTTTCGTTGCCCACGGCCTTAACGTGGTTACGTACGACCAGCGCGGCACCGGTGACTCAACTGGTAGCTGGCGCTTTGCGAGTCCACAATCCAAGGCGATCGACACCGTTGCTCTGTTGCAGCACGTACAAAGCGATCCGGCCGTCGACCGGCATAGGATCGGCGCGTGGGCAGCCAGCAACGGCGGCTGGGTCGCGCCCATTATCGCCACGCGCTTCCCGCTTGCGTTCATGATCTTGAAAAGCGCGCCGAGCGGGACTATTGCCGACAACGTGCTTTACGAGATCGAACAAGTGTTGCGCGAGGGCAGTCGCTTCAGTCCACAGCAGGTCTCGGACGCGATGGCCTTCGAGCGCCGAATGTTCGATGCACTGCAAACCGATTCCAACTGGGGCGCGGCAGCTCAGGCATTCAAAGCCGCGCAAACGCAGCCATGGTTTTCGCAAATGCGTATGCCCCCGGGAATGACCGTTCCACCCTCCGCACCGATGCTGGCGGCAATGCAAGCCGCGTTGATTTACGATCCGACGCCGATCCTGCAGCAAGTGCGCACGCCGACGCTTGCAATCTTCGGCGCACGTGATCGAAACGTGGATGCCGCAGCCAGCGCAGTGGGTTTTCGCAGAGCCTTCGCGAGGGCTGGAATGACGGACCTTACGATCGTCACGATCCCGGAAGCGGACCACCTCTTGGTGCGCTCGGCAACGGGGTACGAAGACGATGCGCTGTTGCCGGTCCGCTTTGCAGGCGCGTATCCGGAGGTCATGATCGGCTGGCTTACCGCCCGCGGCTTCTGTTGCTGCTAATTCCAGCAGGTCTTCTTATGTTGCTCTGCATTTGGATCGTCATTCCGCCCTTCAATGCACTCACGATTGTCCTTGCGGTCGCCTCGATTGAACTCAGCGTTTATCTGTTGGCCTTCAACGCGCTGTTTCTCTTACTTACGCTTGCGTTGTGGAAGTCCGCGCGCATGCGCGGAATTGCCGTGGTTGTTCTCGCAATCAACTGCATCCTTTGCTTTCTGCCGTCGGCCGCCCTCGGCGGTGCGAACGTTATCGCCATTTCGCATCGCGACCCGTACGTTCCGACTACAAAACACACCATCGCAGTCAGATTGGGCCCGGAGCGCTCAAAAATAGAAGCCTACTTACCAGCCGCAACGCGCCCCGCGCCCGCGATTTTCGCGATTTATGGCGGAGCATGGAAAAACGGGTCGCCGCGAAGCGACGGTTCGCTCAATCGCGCGCTCGCACATCAGGGTTACGCGGTGTTTGCTTTGGATTACCGGCATGCGCCGGAATATCGCTTTCCGGCAGCGCTCGACGACGTGCGCTTCGAGATCGAGCTCATTTGTAAAAACGCTCGCCGTTACAACATCGATCCGCAGCGCATTGCGGTGCTTGGACATTCATCCGGCGGCGAACTCGCTGCGTTGACCGCGTTCGATAAAGGTTCGCCCGTGGACGCGGTGATCAGCTACTCGGGAGCCGTCGATCTCACGATGGGCTGGAAATATCCGCCCGTTCCAGACCCGATTGGCATCCGCGCCGTCATACAGAACTATATCGGCGACACGCCGGCACGCGCGCCGGAGCGATATCGCGCCGCGTCGCCGCTAGATCACGTGCGGCGCGGTTTGCCGCCGGTTCTTTTGATCTACGGCGCGCGCGATCATGTCGTCGATATTCGCTACGCTTGGAAATTTCGTGATGCCCTCCGCGCTGCCGGAACGAGGGTCACGTTTCTGCAACTGCCGTGGACCGAACATGCCTTTGAAGTCGTGCCTTTCGGATTACACGCACCGATCGCGTATCGCGCGACGTCGAACTTCCTCGCCGCGACCCTACTCGGCCCGCGCTATGGGCCGAGCGCTAAGCCAATCGGTGCTGCGAGGTAGGGGCCGCTGACGACCTGCGCGGGTTTCTGCTTTCCTTTGGCAGCGTCGAGTACGAAGACCGACGGCGGACCGTGGGCGCTGGTGCCGCTCGTCGAATAGAGCGTTGAGCCGCTTATCGCGACCGCGACCGGCCCGATCAGCGGTGGACTCTTTGACGAAATCGTACGGTTGGGTGTGCTCGTGCCGTTTGCTCCGGCTGAGTACGCGAGAATGTTATTATCGCCGGCATTTGCGACGTAGAGTTCGCCGGTACGGCTGTTTGGCGCCATGCCCGTTGGCGAGCTCTGCTGGCCAGAACCAACGATGGCGCGTTTGAGCGTCGGATTTGTCGTGGGCGTTGAGAACCCGCTCACTTCGTTCGTGTCGGAGACGTACAGGTCGCCCGATGCATCGACGGCAATACCGTTGATATCGTCGTGCCGGTCGGGCAGCGCAATGCGCTCGATGGTCTTCGCCGGTCCGCCGGCGCGCGGCGCGTAAACAGCCACGAAGCCGTTGCTGAATCCGCCGACGAACTCGTTGCCGGCGCGATTGACGGCGACAGAACTTGGAGCGAACGGCACCAGCAGCGTGCGAATCGGCTGATCGGAACCGGTGGCGCCTTTGCGGTAGACTTCGACCGATTCGTTTTGTTCGTCCGCCACGTAGAGGTTGCCGCTGGGGCCAAGCGCGATCGGCCCGGGATTGTACGACAGAACGAGCGACGAGCCGGCCGGGGTGACCAGGGTGCCGTCGGAATTGCGCACGTAGCGAAAAATCGATTTTCCGTAGAAGTCGCTGACGTACAACGCCGTTTGTCCGATCTCACGTGCGCTCGAAGATCGTTGCGCCGTTTGCATTCCTTGCTGCGCCGGGCCGGAGACCACCGGCGGCGCGCCTCCGCTGCCGTTGCAGCTAGAAAGTGCAAGCGCATACAGGGCCGGCGCGGCAAGACTCCTTACGCTGAACCGTGGCTCGAACATCGTCACACTCCAGTTAGATCCTAACGTCCTGCGCGTCTTCTTTCAGATTTGCAAGCCCACACCTTTGCCGGTGCCCGGTTGAGTGGCAACCAAGACTTGCTAGTGTTCCGCGACTAGCTGCGCATACGTGCGGCTCGAGTCGGTAGGCTTTCGCTGCAATGTAGGATCGCCGTCGAGATCGATGTGGAAAAGCCCGAAATCGCTGCCATCGTCGAAAGGCAGGCCCCACTCCCGATTCGAGGTGATGCTCCAGCAGATGTATGTTTCTACCGGCGCGCCTCGTTCGATCGCCTTACGGACTTGGTTGACGTGCTCGGTTAAGTAGTCGGGGCGGCCAATGCCGGCGGCTCGTACGACGCAGCCATTTTCAACGACGACGACCGGTTTGCCGGGAAACTCGCGCGCCGCTTCGAGCAGAATCGTCCCCAGCGCGTCGGGCCAGACCGGCGCGTTTGCGTACTGAAAATCTGAGGCGGCGCTGAGGCGATGCAACTCGCGCGGCCAAAAAGACGGCACGCCCCAATAGTAGTCGAGGCCGACGTAGTCGAGCGTGCCGACGCACTCACGCGGGCAGAGAAATTCCGGCAGCTTGCCGGCCATCCCGAGATTCCACCAGTTCGTGCCGAGCAGCGTTGAGAAGATGGCTAAGCTCTTGCGCAACGCGAAGAACTGATGCAGCCACGACGATCGGGTTGCGCTCAATCGCCGCTCGCCCTTCACCGGCACGTACTTGACGCAATCGGGATCGCCGAAGATGAGTTGCGCGACGCGCCGCGCGATCTCCGGCTCGAGTCCCTCGTAACGACGCGGTCCCTTGTCACCCTGAGCGGAGTCCAAGGGCGACAAGGTGCAAAGCCCTGGTACGCCCGGATGGATGCCGACGCGCAGCACGCCGCGCCGGCGGATGCGTGCGATCGAGCGGTCCAACTCCGGCACGGCTCGCTTTGAGTCGGATTGCGCTTCTTCTTCGCGCCCGATGTGGGCGACCGTTTTGCGGTTGAATGCGTCCGGAATCTCGGGATGCTCGCGCCGCAGCTCGCGGATGGCACGGTCGACGATGTTGAGCAGCGTGCGGCTGCCGAGCGCCATCGCGACGGCAAAATACTGCTGTGAGCCCGGAAGCTGCGTGAGGGCGAGTCCATCGCCGCAATACTGGCGCAGCGTTACGTCGTCGTCGAAGACCGCGTCGACTTCACGGCGCCGCAATGCATCGACGGCGTCGGGCATCGCGTTCACATAGCGAATCGATGCAGCCGGGAACCAGCCGCCGACGATGCTCGCCGGAAGCGTACCGGCCACCACCGCGACGCGCCCGCGCCACTCCTGCGTGTTCGCCCGAGGCGCGAACGTACTTGCGTGCAGAGCCGCGAGGTGCGCGCAGTAGTAGGGCTCCGAAAAGAAGGAGTGTTGCAGCCGCCCGAGCGTCATGGTGAGCTGCGCGATCGAGCAATCGACGCGGCCGCCTTCGTCGATCGCCGATTGCGCGATGCGCGCCGCCTGGCGCTTCGCATCTTGAGGCGACTGCAGGTGCGTGGCGTTGCGGTCGATCCAGCGCTGCAACCATGGCGGCAAGCCCAAGACAAGCGGGTTCGCGGCGACGCGCGCGCTCGGCCGGATGCGCCGAATGGCGTCGCGCGCTTTCGCATGCGCCCGAAAGAGATTGGGGATGAGCCTGAGCACGTCGTCCATTTGCGCGTCGCCGCTCTCGTACGGCGGCTGCCCCGGTGGCATCGCGTAGGCGCGCATCCAAAAGCCTTTGATCCAGCCGTAGACGAGCTGGTTTGGTTCGTTAAGTGTTACGTAGTCGTCGATCAGATCGCCAAGTCGCTGTGCGACCTCCGTTGCGAGGCGTGCAACGCGATCGGGGAAGCTCGAATCGAGCGGTCCCGCGCCGCTGCCGTCGGCCTGAACGTGGAGCGGCCAGGTGTTGTGCACGAGCGTGACGATTGCCGACATTCCGGCGTCCCGAATCGCTTGCAAAACGTCACGGTAGTGCGCGAAGGTCTCGTCGCTCCACGCGTCCGGCTGCGGCTCGAGCCGCGCCCACGAAAGCGACAGGCGGAAGACGCTGCAGCCCAAGCCGCGCGCGAGACCGATGTCTTCTCGATAGCGATTCCAAAAATCGGTGGCGTTGCCGCGCGCGACGAGTCCGCGCACGCGTTCCCAAACGTCGCGAATGTCGTCGCGTCCGTCGTGGGCCTCACATTGATGGTCGGCGGTTGCAACACCAAACTGAAGAGTATGCGCCACGTGCGGCAGATGCGCGTCGTCAAGCGAGCATCCCTGTCGGCCTTTAGACCTTACCTGCGGAGGCGAACTCATTGCGCCAAGCGGCGCTGGCTACAAAGAAGCTGGGAAAAGTCTATTCCTCTAACAATGCCTCAACATCGCGCAAATCGTGTGGGCGACCGCTCCCGCGCTTATTGGTGATATAGTCGGATTTTCCGATAAGGTAGACAGGCAAGTCACCGTACGTCGAGTTCTCGCGCCGATTCCAGGCCTGGGCAAATCGTACCCCCGAAATATCGGTGAGTACGTCGATTCGTAACGGTTCGACTCCCAGCTGGGAAACGACATCCGGCTCGGCAAAGTCGCGGTGGCTTAGATATCGAGAGGGGCTCCGAATCGCGCCAACGCTCGGAAGACCTTACGCGCGTTCTCCTTGGTGCGATCGATCCAGACGTCGAGGGCTTTCGTGTAGCGTGGACGCCCGTAATGCGCGAGCGCGAAGCCGCCGACGATAAGGTATCTACGCCTTCGGCGTTGAAGAGCGACAACAGTTCTCTGAAGTCGCCGCTGCTCCTCAGGGATTCCATGCGTATCCATCCAGACGACCGTTAAGTCCCAAAGCATAGAGAGTTTTTGGGCCGAAGTCAGCGCAAGCCATTCGTTACGATCCAGGCGCTCGGCTTCGTCACGCTTGAGTTTACGAAGAGTTACCGCGGATGCGCGCTCCGGATTTGCCATGGACCGTAGAACTTCTCGACGGAACCACTTTATTCCGTTCTGCCGTCGCGTGTTTCGGCGTTAAGCGCATCGAGAAATGCGCGCAGCTCCGCCGATCGTTGATTTCCCAGTTGGCGCGCCGTGCGCGTGATCAAACGCGGGGGAATCTCTGTCAGAAACTTTCGCAGGGTGCGGACCGCCGGAGCAAACGACGGCGCCTTGTCGCCCGTGAGCGAGAGCATCCGAGCGGCTCCGACAGCACCGAGAAAATCGAGCGAGTCAGCATCGTGCAAGACGATGGCGGCGGTATCGGTGCCGGGGTTCATATAGTACATATGGCCGCGCTCCGCAGCTTGCACCGCCGGAATCTTTGCAGTCGGAAATCCGGCGTCGCGCAAGGTCGCGGGGCTCTCGAGCGCGGCGCACGCGCCATGCTCCAGATGCGTATCCGCGCACGGCATGAAGGCCGCCATATCGTGCAAGAAGGCCGCCGCGAAAAGCACATCGGTATCGACGCTCAAGTTGTCGCCCCGCGCGAGGTCGAGGCTGAGCAGATAATTGCGCTCGGAGTGCTGCCAGCCCCAGGCGGGCTGGACGAACTTCGTTCTGGCGAGCTGATAGATGCGTACTTTCCACGGCGCGTCGAGCGGAATTCCGGCGGCGGTTTCTGTTATGTTGGGCCCCGGCGTCGAAACGACGGCCGCCGACGCAGGCGCCGCAAATAAGAAGACGAGCACCAAGCGATAAAGCAAGAGTTTCATGGCGAGTTCTGTCGCCGAAATCCAAGTCGTCACCTGCGGCGTCTTTTACTTAGCGCTACTTTAACCCAGATTGGGAGCCGTTACGCCAACCTGCCTCGGCCTGTTTGGCAAGTCACGCTGAAAGGCCGCCACGCTATGCGGCGAGGAAACGCTCCCTGCATCGCATCGTAAGGAGATAGTCATGCAAGAAGAAAGGGCACGCGATTTAGCGGCAGTGTTCGACGAACACCTCCGCGACGAGTTCGAGCTGCACGATGCTGC
>DATDIA010000005.1:0-2638 GCA_036521295.1 Candidatus Cybelea sp.
TGGTGGAGCTGTCGGGGTGCTGCCCCCCGAGTCCAAGAAGCTCAACCGGCGCGTTCTCCAGGCTCAGCCTCGAATTTTTCTTAATCGAGCGGACGCCCCGAGGCGCGGCTTACCGTTCGCTGCAGATCCGTTTTCTCGCACGCTCGTCGGATCACGCGCGCGTGCCAGCCCGAGTTTGTGACCGGAAGGCAGAGTGGTTCGGGCCGACTCCCTGCGTCCGGTGACTAGCCTAGATTAGGCAGCCAGTGCGTATTCGTTATTGGCAGATATTGCCGTTGCGATCGTTTTAGGAGTGCTCGCAGCTCCGCCTGCTGACGCCGACCGCAGCCTTCCTGTCGAACCTATTTCAGCCCCGCGATCGTTCTTCCACGCCGCTCGCGGCGAGCGACGAGGAAGCCGACACCCAGTATAACACGGACGAGCAAGCGTGAAGTTTCGGCGCTGCCGCCCTTCGCTCACCGCTTGCGCGTCCGGCCCATCGGCGACGACGCCTAGATGGCTCGACGAGCCTCGGTCTGAGTTCCTTGCTGCATGAGGGTCGAAACGATCATCATGATGATGGCGCCGTAGAGATTGGCCAGCCACGGGCTGATCTCGCCGGTCGTATGGAAGTTCGGTGCGATCCAGACGGTGATCGCAAAGAGTATGTAATTGACGACGATCGAGAAGAGCCCGTGTGTCAGCCACGTAAGCGGCGCCGAGAGAAGCCGCAAAATGGGCCCAATCAACATGTTGACAAGTCCGAAGACGATAGCGGCGACGACGGCCGTCCAGATCGTCACGTTATGGTTGAAGCCCGGGACGTACTTCGCGATAAGATAGAGGACAATGGCATTGATGAGAAATCTGAGTAACCAATTCACGAGCGATGGCCTCCTTCCAATTCCTGTTTGACCTTTGCTGCCAAGGCGGGCGTCATACCTTTGATAGCTGCGATTTCATCGAGGCCGGCCCGCCGAATCCCCGCCGGGGACCCGAATGCGGTGAGCAGCCGCTTCCTGCGCACCGGCCCCACTCCGGCGAGTGCGTCGAGCGCCGATTGCGTCATCGATTTCGCACGCCGTTGCCGGTGATAGGTAACCGCAAAGCGGTGCGCCTCATCGCGAATTCGTTGGATGAGATGGAGCGCCGGTGAGTTGGGCGGTAAGACGATTGGGTCCGACTGATGCGGCAAATAGAGCCATTCGTGCTCCTTGGCCAATCCGGCAGCCACAAGGCCGGTCATATCGAGTTCTTCGAGAACCTCGACGACGGCGCTGAGCTGACCCTTGCCACCGTCGATGAGCAGCAAGTCCGGCTTCTTGTTAAATTTTTCTTTCTTTGCAAGTTCCCGCTCCATCGGCGTTTCGGTGCGATCGGTTTCGCGCCGCAAATACCGAAGGCGCCGCCGAAGGGTCTCTTGCATCATTGCGAAGTCGTTCGGTCCGCGATCGTACTGTATTTTGAATTTTCGATACTCGCTCTTCTTCGCACGGCCCTCGACGAAGACCACCATCGAGGCGACCGGATTGGTTCCCTGAATGTTCGACACGTCGTAGCATTCGATGCGGTGCGGCGGCTCGGGCAGTTCCAACGCGTCCGCGAGATCGGTCAGAGATCGCGCTTGTGCCGTCTCCTGCACTTCTTGATGCGCGAGGAACGCCTTGAGGTTCTGCTCGGCGTTCTTGCGCACCAGGCGCATGTACTCGGCACGAATTCCGCGACTGGGTTGCAGGACGCGTACGCGCTGCCCCTTGATACCGGAGAGCCACGATTCGATGGTCGTGCGTTCTTCCGGGAGCGCAGAGACGAGCAACTCCTTAGGCACGGCGGCCGCGCTCGACGCGCTTGCGCGACGCTTTTCGGGCACGGGAGCTTGGTTGTCGCGCGCGATCCGCACATGAGACAAGGCCTTGTCGTCCGGTGCGCTCGCGGTGCGCGCCGTGTAGAACTGCTTGAGGAATTCGCCCATGAGCACCGCGTCCGATTGCTCGTAGGCACCCTCCAGAATGAAGTGCTCCTGCCCGATGAGTTTGCCGCCACGAACCAGAAAGACTTGCATGCACGCTTGGCCCTGCGACCGCGCGACCGCGATTAAGTCCATGTCGAGACGGGACTTCCAGACGACCTTCTGCTCTTCGGTCACGCGGCGAACCTGAAGAATGCGATCGCGAATTCGCGCGGCGGCTTCAAAGTTCAAGTGCTCGGCGGTTTCGGCCATCTCACGCTGCAGGCGAGCGAGCAGCGATTCTTGCTTGCCTTCCAGGAAAAGCACGACCTCGTCGATGGTTCGGTCGTACTCTTCTTCAGTTTGGTAGCCGACGCACGGCGCAAGGCAGCGTTTGATATGATACTGCAGGCACGGGCGCTTGCGTCGCCCGTCGATCGGTTCGCGACAGGTTCGCAGAGGAAATACGGTTCGCACGAGGTCGATCAGTTCGCGCAAACCGTGCGCGTTGGTGTACGGTCCAAAATAGCGCGCGCCGTCGTTTCGGACGAAACGCGTGAAGACCACCCGCGGAAACGGCTCGTTGGTTACCTTCAAATATGGATAGCGTTTATCGTCGCGAAGACGGACGTTGAAAGGCGGCTGATGGCGCTTGATCAGGTTTGCTTCGAGGATAAGCGCTTCGACTTCGTTGGTTACGACGATCGTCCT
>DATDIA010000006.1:0-2507 GCA_036521295.1 Candidatus Cybelea sp.
ATCGCGGCTTGGCCGATCGAGCTTGTTCATGAACGTGAAGAGCGGGATGCCGCGCTCGGCGCAGATGGCGAAGAGTTTTTTCGTTTGCGGTTCCACGCCCTTGGCGGCGTCGATGAGCATGACGGCGCTGTCGGCGGCTAAGAGCGTGCGGTAAGTGTCTTCTCCGAAGTCTTGGTGACCCGGCGTATCGAGCAGGTTGAGCGTGTAGCCGCCATATTCGAACTGAAGCACCGTCGAGGTAATCGAGATCCCGCGCTCGCGCTCCAGCGCCATCCAGTCACTGGTCGCTTGACGCTGACGCTTGCGTGCCGAGACTTGTCCGGCGACGTGAATCGCGCCGCCGTAGAGCAAGAGCTTCTCGGTGAGCGTCGTCTTGCCGGCGTCGGGATGGGAGATGATCGCAAAGCTTCGCCGCTTGCGAACGTGCTCGGCAATCGCCTGGTTCTCACTCATGGCAGTATGGGTTGATAGACTCGGAGTTCCACGTTGCCGTCACTCTCGCGCACCACCGCGAGCAACCCTGCCGCCCGATAGAACTCGACGCTCGGCGGTATCCGAAACCGGTCGGCACCCCGGTACACGATGGCGGCGTTCCCCGTAATCGCGATCGTGCAATCGCCGTACGTCAAACGCGCCGGAGGCTCGATCCGCGCCGCACCGGAGGGAATTCGCCCCCGCACGTAACGCGCGGAACCGCTCGACTTGGAGACCTGCGAGAGACACTCGGGGAGTGCCGATAGTGCCCAGGGCGCGTCGCCGGCAAAACCGGCCGCCCGGTCGCCGTTGGAGTGCGTCGGCGCGGCGGGCTTCGGCGCTACGCGCGCATAGACCGACGAAATCTTGATGCGAATCAAATCGCGATTCACCCACGTTGCGACGCCGATTGCCACGCCCACAATGATGACCGACGAGAGCGCGAGGTACTTGAGCACCGGTCTCGTTCACGCTTTCGGCGTTTCTATCGTCATCCGTGCGGCGCCGATCGCATAGTCGCTCATTCCGTAATAGATGTCGTACACGTGCTCGCCCAGGTCGGGGCGCGGATCGAGCCCGGTTGGAAAAACGACGTTGTCGACGACGCCTTTGCGCTCTTCCTTCATTTCTGGCGCGAGAATCGGTTTGGGCGAGCGGTACAGGATCTTGTCGGGACGCTCGAGATCCTCGAGCACGATGCCCGCTCGGTATTGAAGCGAAGGCTTCCGCGCGCCGTTGCCGACGGAATCGACGCCGTGGAAGAGCGAGAGCCACATCTCCGTGCCGTCGAGCGCGATCTTCACCGGGGGCGTGCCCGCTCCGATCTTGATCGAACCCCAGGCCGCGTCGGGGGAAAGAACCTGGCGGCTCTCGGCGACCTTGCAAAGATTCTTGCGGTTTTTCAAGACGGGTTCGAACGGCACGTATCCGATGCGGATCGATTCGCGGTCCTCGAAGGGCATGCGCTCGATCATCGGAATGGCGGCACGTCCGTCGACGCTCGAAAGATGGAGCATCGGCCGGTGATAGAATGCCAGCGACTTGCGGCCCTCGGGCGAAAGCACCGGCTCGGGAAAGAAGGCCGCGTCCTTGTCGTCGCCGACGACGTTTGCCGAACCGGCGAAACGCACCGGGCCGAGACGCTCCCAGTGGTACGCATCCTTCGACAGCGCGACCGCTATGCGCGGGCCGTCGGGCCCGAACGCGGTATACGCCATCACGTACGCCTCGAGCTGCGGCACGTAGGTTACGCGCGGATCCTCGCATCCGTAACCTGGGCGCGGCCGCACTTCGTATGGCGCCTCCGGCTGCAGCGCGAAGTCGAGACGCTCGCAGCGAAACCCGTCGGGTTCCTGTTGCGTCCGCATCGTTCCGACGCGCGAAATGTTTCCTTCGGCGACGCAGCGGGGATAGAGCAGCAGCTCGCCGCCGGGGGCGCGCGTCGCTGCGGGATTCAGGATTCCCCCGACCTCGTCGGGAGTTCCGTCCGGCATCGTCACGATGCCGAGCCGGTCGACGCGCACCTCGAGATTCTCGAGCCCTTCTGGAGCTGAGGACGATCGTTCTTTCGGAGAGAGCACGGCTACCCTATGGCAAGTAGGTCGTCGCGATCGGAGCATCGCTCGGCGTTACGACTTCCACTCGAACGCCTCGACGATAGACCGAGTTCGGAACGATCCAGAGCGTAAATGTGCGGTATGGCGCCGACGGTTCGCCGGCGTCCGCGGGCGCCTGTTCGAACGCGACGACGCGCACGCGCTGGGGATTGGCGCTGATCGATTCCACGATCTGCTTATAACCGGTTCGATCGTGCGGGCCCATCAAAAGCGCTGCGCCGAACTCGCCTTTAAAGTGAACGGGCGCACGGATGCCGAGCTTGCTCAGGGCGACCTCATCGCGTACTATAGTGATTTGGTTGCCTCCTAAGACGGTGGTTGTGCCCGTTGCAAGCGTTTTTACGCGCACCTCGCGACATCCGACCAGCACGATGAGCCCCAAGGCTAGACCGGCCAGGGTCAAGCAGCGCTTCACGG
>DATDIA010000007.1:0-32335 GCA_036521295.1 Candidatus Cybelea sp.
ATCGGCATACGCAAGCGTTTCGGGTGTGCCGAAGGACGAGTTGCCGGCTTGCGCGAGATCGTCGTTGACCCAGTGGCTGTATTCGAGCGCGATGTCGGAGTCCGTGAGCGACGTCGTGTCATACACGTACAAGTGCTTCAACGTCTCCGCGAAGCCGCTCGAGATCTGCGTGTCTAAGTCCCATTCATCGAGGCCGGACGTATCGGGGCTCGATACTCCAACCTTCTTCACCGAATACGGCACGGCTGGAAGCCCCCAGAACGCCTCGGCGGTACGTAGATCCGTCAGGACACGGCTCACATTGCCTTCGGCCATGATGGCAACCGATGTTAGGCTCCCGCTGCAGTTGGCCCACATCGGCGTGACGTGGATTTCTTGTCGCGCAATATCCTTATTCGTGCATTGAGGAGCGTCGTAGGCGATTTGGTACTGTGTCGGACCGTATTCACCGAACGTGCAAACGTTGGTGGCCGACACCACGAGACACGGTGGAGGCGTGCCGGCCGCCATCGGCGCCATTTGATGCGTCGACCTCACGAGATGGACGTTCATTTGATAGTCGTTCGTCAGGCCGAGCACGGCGGCCACGACTCCGCGAAGCTTTTCAGGCACGAGAGCCGGCTTGATGTTGCCATAGATCTGCTTTCCGTTCACCATGGTCCCGCGAATGGAGGTGCTAAACGCGGCCTCAACGCGCGCAACGGAGCCGGTGGCGCTAACGATCAAACGGTTCGGCTCGATGCTGACCTTTGTGAAGCCTTCCTTCTTGAGATAGTCGGCCACGGAGGCGGCTTGGCTGGCCGTGGGGCCGAACTTCGCGGTAAACGCGCCCGGAGCCAACCATTGCATAAACTCGGCACTGCCGCGCGTGTGTTGACCGCGAACGAGTTTTGCAGCGCCGTCGTGATCACGCATATACAGGCCGACCACGATGCGCATCGGCATGTTAACCGGAACCCTTCCGGTAGGGAAGTTTTTAAACGGAATGGCCTTCGTAGCCGTGCCGGCCCAGCCTGCCGGGACGCTTTCCGTTGAGCTGAGGATTGCGGAAGACCCGTTGGGACCGGGCATCGGTGCACTCGGCGTGAAGGAAGACATCGTGTGTCCGCTACACGAAGCCGTCCACAGTCCTACAGCCAGGCCGGCGCACAACAGTAGCAACTTCTTCATTACGACTCCTCATTGGATTAAAGCAACGCAGGTGCGCACGCCCGTGGTGTCAGCGTGCATCCGGCTTAGCCTACCAACCTGGAGTCGCCCGATGCGATATACAGCCGCTACTGTGTCAGGAAAGTGTGTGAGTCGGGGCGCCGGGGCTTTACAGCTCCAGAGCGACGGCGGCGGCGCCCTCTTCGCTCCACTGCGCGCCGAGCGCCATAAGATCGTCCAGCCGTCCTCCGAGGGCGCTCCCAAGCGCCGCGACCGCGCGCTCGCACTCTTGCCGTTCCGTGTAGTCGCGGCGGGCTCCAAGCGATTTCAGCCGCGCCTCGACGAAGCCGAGCAGCATCGCCCCGCGTTCGAGCTTTTCTGCCGACCGGGGCTCGTCCGAGCGGCGTAACGCTGCTATTGCGGCGACGTGCTGGAGAACGAAAGCCGTCAGCACCGGTGCGCGAACGTCGCGTGCCGCCTCAAGCGCGTGTGATGCATACGCGCGGGCATCGTCAAAACAATCGAGCGCTACGAGATATGCGGCCATGTTGCTTAAATCGGCCGCCTCCGAGCGGCGATTTCGGGTCGCTGCATGGCCGGCACGAGCCTCTTCGGCTCGATGCAAAGCGGCAGCCGGATCGCCCGCCGCAAATTCGACTTCGGCAAGATGCCCGGCGATCGACGCTGCCGGCCTCTCAAGACCAAGCGAAACATAACGCGCGAGCGCTTCAGCGTAGAATCGACGAGCGCCATCGACGTCACCGCGACGCGACCGAGCGGTTCCGAGATCGCTCAATGCTAACGCCTGCAGGCGCAGATTCCCAAGGCGTTCGGCAGCAGCCAGCGCTTTCTGCAGAAGTGCTTCACCCTTGGTGCCTTTTCCGATTGCAGCAAGCGCGCTTCCGGCGGCGTGCTCGGCTCGGGCCACCTGCAAATCGTCGAGCATAGAACGCAGCCCCAACGCTTGTTCCGCCGAGGTAAGTGACGCCGCTGATTCACCGAGCGCGCCACAGAGTTCCGCATCGGCGATGTAGAGTTGAGCGAGTTCGTCGGCCCGAGTTTTTTCGGTAATCGAGTCTATCGCCAAACGAACCCAGCGTC
Source organism: Candidatus Cybelea sp. (assembly GCA_036521295.1). GTDB lineage: Bacteria > Vulcanimicrobiota > Vulcanimicrobiia > Vulcanimicrobiales > Vulcanimicrobiaceae > Cybelea. The sequence goes on from DATDIA010000007.1 coordinate 2,251, forward strand.
GCCCTTCGACTGGAGAGAGCGAATACCACAGCCGTGCAAGCGCTCCGGCAAGAAGGCACCCGGAGCGCAGATCGCTACGCTCCCCGAGCGACCAGCCAAGTGCGGCGCGAAAGTTATCGAGTTCGGCCTCGGCTTCGCGGAACCACGAACGCTCGGGAGCGCCGTACCAATCCCGATCGAGCCGCACGGCAACCTGAAGAAGCGCGAGCGCGTGGCGATGCGCCAGTGCATGTCGTTCGCCCCGCTTTGCCAGCTTCTCCAATGCATATTGTCTCGTGGCCTCGAGCAAATGATAACGAGCGCTGCCGTGTGCGAAGTCGACCATGACGAGCGATTGGGCGACCAGCGACGAGAGCGACTCTAATATGTCTTGTTGTGGAACGTTTTCGTCCGCACAGACCGTCGTTGCCGTGTCCAGAGAGAATCCGCCACCGAATATGGCGAGGCGATCGAAGAGAAGTTGCGCCTGAGAGGAGAGGAGCTCGTAACTCCAATCGATCACCGCGCGCATCGTTGCGTGACGTGGGACTGACGCTTGCCGCCCTCCGGTCAGCACGTCAAAGACTCGATCGAGACGATCGCAGATCTCCCGTGGTGACAGTACGCTCGCGCGCGCGGCCGCAAGTTCGAGGGCCAGGGGTAAGCCGTCGAGCCGCCGGCAGATCTCGACGACGGGTTTCACGTTCTCTGCAGTCACCTCAAAGCGCGAATCGGCGGCGCGCACCCGGTCCGCAAAGAGCGCTACCGCGCCGTACTTCACGGCCTCGTCGGGCGACGGCCGGCTTTGCTCGGGAACGGCGAGAGAGGGGATTCGATAGGTTCGCTCTCCGGTGATGCTTAGGACCTCGCGACTCGTCGCCAGCAAAGCGACGCTCGGGCATTCGCGCAGCAACGATCCCGCCACCGCACGCGCTGCCGATATGATCTGTTCGCAATTGTCGAGAATGATCAACAGTCGTCTCTGCGCGAGATAGGCAAACAGCGTTTCGAGCAGCGATCGCGTGGGCGATTCTTGAACGCGCAACGCTCCCGCAAGAGCGTGCGGAACCAAGGCAGGATCGTTGAGTGGTGCGAGCTCGACGAACCAGACCCCGTGTGGGAATCGGTTTAAGCATCGCATTCCAACCTCAACGGCAGCGCGCGTTTTCCCGGCTCCACCGGTTCCGACGATGCTGACCAATGGCGCCCTTTCGACGAGATCGGCAATCTCTTGAACGACTTCGTCGCGGCCGAGGAACGATGTAAGCTGTCGCGGCAGATTGTGGGCAGGTAGGTCTTGTTCGACCAGCCGCGGGCCGCGCGAACGCCGCGCAGATTGCTCGAGCACCTGCCGCTCTTCCTCTGAAAGCGCGAGCGCATCAGCGATGCGGTCCAGCGTCGCTCGGTACGGCGCCTTGCGATAGCCGCGCTCCAGAGCGCTGACGGCTTGCACGCTGATGAGCGCTCGCTCTGCAAGCGTCTGCTGAGAGAGACCCGCTTTTACCCGAAGCTTCTTGAGAAGGGCGGCTAGCTCGGCGGTCCCCGCCGCGTCTCGCAAAGCCAATCGCGATGGTTGCGCTTGCGCCCTCTAGCTGCCTGGGACGGGCGCAACTCCAATCGGCGGATCCGTCACTCCGTCTACTGCCTTGAGTGTGTAAACAATTGAGCCGACGATGTTTACCGCCTCGATATATCCGCCGGCGTCGGCGACCCAAAGATTCGCGGGCGAATTGTTATCGAAGTTTATGTTCGTCGGAACGACGAGGCCGCCGGGGCCGGCGATCGGCGTAAAGATGGTGCATGACGACGGCCCACTGCATTTATAGATCCCAGCCAGCTGATCCACGTAATACAGATTGCCAGTCGGGTCGAAGGCCATTCCGCCGGCCTTCAAGATTCGGGATTTGAAGAGCGTGCCGCCGCCGTTGCAACCGGCGAACCTCACGATCGATCCTGTCAACGTCTTGGGATCGTTGAAGCTCCAGTAGCAGTTGCCGTTTGAATCGATTGCGATTCCCTCTCCTTGAATCGGATCGCTTCCATAGGTAAGCGTGCGCGAAGGCTCGTCTCGTCCGTTCAGATAGACGCTCAAGCTTCCCGCGCCGTGTTCAACGGTTGAGCCGTTCGAAACCGCGACGATCTGGCGGCTGGGAGCTACCGCTACATTGACCGGCACCTCTTTAGCGTCACTGAGCGTTGCTTCGGGGCCCTCGGGCCCGTTACGCGTCGTGCGATAGACCAGGACGTTTGAATCGCCGGAATTCGCGATGTACCAGCGGCCGTCGGCTGTCGTCACCGTACCCATCGGGGCCGAGAAACCGGAGGTCAGTGTCTCGTAGCGCGTCAGCGCGAAGCCGTTCTGGTTGCGCGTGTAGACGACGGCCTCGTTGTCGGCGGGCCGAGTCGAATACATCGCATCATTGCCGTAGAAATGAGCCTCCGGCGCGGCTACCCTCTGCGGGGTCCCGAACTGAGGCTGCGTCAGCGTAACGGGCGAACCTTGCGCACATCCACTCACCGCGACGGCAATCGTCAACTGCAAGAGTGGTCGAGCCACGTGCTGTCTAGTCATTTATCTCCTTACACCGCAGGGAGCAAGACCTTGCCCGGGCGAGCCGTTCCGTGGCTTTCGCGGCTCTGGACCTTCATTTCGAGCCCAGCGTAATCCTCGACTCGAGCCGAGCGTAATCCTCGACGCTCCAGCCGTCCCGCCCCTCCGCGTACGATAGGAAGAAGGCCTGTTGAGCTGATTAAGCACCAGTGGCATCCCCCAGCGTGGGCGTTCTCAATGGAATTCTAGGTTAACGGCCCTCAACAGCATCGAAACGTTCGGTTAGAATTCGTGCGGACGGTGCGATTTTTGTTGCAGCTTCGAGGCGATCGTGTCATGATACTCGGAGTCTAGGAGCCAGATCCAGGGGCCGCGTCAGAGAGCGCCCTTGGAGTCATGGCGGGTTCTGCTTGCATACATAAAGGAAGTATCTTGAAAAGCGCTACACTGAGCCGCCCGAACTTTGATAGCGAGGGCTTCGAAAACGCATTCTTGGCTGCGGATTTTGACCGCTGCCGTGAGCTCGTTTCTGCCGGCGACGATTTCGACGTCATCCTTCCTGCAGCGCGCCTCGCGTTGCGCGAGAGTCGATACCTCGATATCATCGGCTCGCTCTCGGACCTTTCGAAACTGCCTGAGGAGATGCACGTAGCTCGTCACGTTCTGCTCGGCGTCGCCTTGGGGTTGACGAGAGATTACGCGGGCGGCCAAAGATTTATCGAAAGGGCGATCCGCGATTCGTCGCTCGACGACCCGTGGCATGACGAAGCGCTCTATTACAAGGGCGTCATCGCCTGGATGAAGCAAGAATATCAGGAAGCCGAAGAGGCCGTGGCTAGCCAGCTGGTCGCCTTGGATCCGAATAAGCGCGCACGGTCACGGATCTTGCTTTCCTGGATTGCGCTGCGCCGCGGGCAGATTCTGCGGCAAGTCGATGAGCTGCAGGTAGCGCTCGACGATCTCGATGACGCCGAGATGCCGGATCAATACCTTAGAGCTAACGCACTCTTTACGCTCGCGCTGCTCTGCTGCGAGTTACCTCTCCACGATGTCGCCAACCGCGTTCGGAGCATCTTCGGATCGCTCCCTTGGACGTCGGGTTTGCGACTCGAGCGCTTCCAGATCACGCGGTTCCTTGCGGCAATCGACGAGCTCAACGGCAACGAGCTTGCCGCCTTCACTGGCTTTAAGAAAGCGGCGCCTCTCGCTCCCTCCAAACACTGGAGCGTCATCTGTCTTCTCGATCGAGCTTTGCTCGCAAAGAGTACGGGCGAGGTCGCCTTTGCGACCGAACAGCTTCACGAGGCTCACGAGATCGCCCAGCGGGTCTCCTGGAATGAGGTTAGCGGCGAAGAGCGCTCGGCGTTGCTCGTGCTCGCTCAGCTCTTTGCGCACGACGATCCCGCCGTTGCGGAACAGTATCTCGCCCGCTATCGGACGCTCTCGGCATCGGTCACGCCGATCCTCTCCTATGGAACGGACCCGCGCGTCAGAGGATTCGAAGCCTATACGCAGGGCGTCGCGTGGCTGGGAATCGGCGACGTCGAAGTGGCGAAGGCATCGCTCGAAGAAGCCTGGTCCATCTTCGAAGGCTTTGAGTATGGGTGGCGTGCCGCGCTCTGCGCTTTAGCACTTTACGAAGTTACGCACGATCAGCGTTGGGTAGAACACGCCGCTCGCAAGATCGAGCCATGGCCGAAGAGCTGGATTGCACGGCGGGTCGGCCAAGCACCCAACACCTCAGTGCTGCGCCTCGATCGGGTCACGCCTGCACGGCGGCAGGTGCTCGAACTCGTTCGTTCCGGCATGAGCAACTCGGAAGTCGCGAACGCGCTGGGCCGCAGCCCGAACACCGTGCGCAATCAAGTATCCGAGCTCTTTACAACCTTCAACGTCAAGAGCCGCGCCGAATTAGTCGCATCGCTCTCCAAGCCGGTCGCTCCGGTCACCATGCTGGATCATAAGCGCCGCCAAAAAACGTAACGGCTTATTCGTCAACGCTGCAAAAAACCGAGCAGGGTCCTGGTCGGTTAGCCTTTAAGTATTCCTAGGCATGAGGGACGTTTCCATGCGTGCTCGTTTCCCGTTCGCGCACTTTCGGTCGTGCTTGCCATCGGCGTGATTGCGGCTGCGGGTGCGCGTCCGGGTTCGATAAAGCAGCTCCCGCAACTGCCTTGAGCGCTTACGAAAAGCCTTCGAATCTTATTCTCTGCGCGCGGATTCGCGAGGGAAAAGAAACGGAGTTCGGTCAGTGGCACGCGCGCTACCAGACGGCGATGCTGGCTTCACCGGGAGCGACGAGCTTCGAGTTCTGGCCGCCGTCGGTGGACCAAGTGGAGGCGGTAGCGGTCGGACGCTTCGCTTCAGTCGAAGCGTTGAGACAATGGCGTCACGGCGCGAAAAACCGCGAGTTGATCGCCGATGCTGCGCCGCTGGTCGAAGGCGGCCTCGTCATGCAGCTTGCCGGCGAGGCGGCCATCGAATACTACGTGCAGCATAGTGCGACCGAAGTGATCATTACCCACGTCAAGGTGGGGAAAGAGGAGGCGTATCGCGCTTTTGCCGACCGGATTCAGAAGGTTCAAGAGACCTTTCGCGGCTATCTCGGCTCGTTTGTAGAGCCGCCGCATCAGAAAGAGACCGGCTGGACGACGGTACTTCGCTTCAACTCGCTCGAGAATCTCAACGGCTGGCTCGATTCGCCGCAGCGCGCCGCACTGCTCAAGGAGAGTGAAGACCTCATCGAGGGCTTCCACGCTCAGCGTGTCGATACGTCATTTCCAGGCTGGGTGCCGACGGATCCCGCGACCGGGAAGCCGCCCAACATGTGGAAAACGGCGACGCTCGTCTTGCTGACGCTCTTCCCGGTCGTGATGCTCGAGCTAAAATTTCTCAATCCACATCTGCGCGGGCTCAATCCCGCGTTGGGTACTTTCATAGGAAACTCGATCAGCGTGGGACTCACAACGTGGCCGCTAATGCCGTTGGCAATTCGCAGCTTTCACGGCTGGCTCTTCCCCGAAAATCAACCGCGCTGGCTCGTGCTTACGAGCCCAGTTCTTCTGATTGCCTGCTACATCGTGGAGCTTGCGGTGCTTTGGAGGCTACTCATTTAGACATATGAAGCTGCGCCATGAACCTTAATACGATAACCGAAGTGAAACGGCCGGCGTCGGCCGACGAAATCCGCCGTTGGCGTGACGGCTATGCCTGGCTTGCAGGTGGAACGTGGCTCTTTTCGGAGCCGCAAGTTCACACCGATACCCTGATCGATCTGGAGACCTTCCGCTGGCCGGCGCTGACCGCCAGCGACACAGGACTCGAGATCGCCGCGACCTGCCGAATCGCAGAGCTGTACGCGTTCGAAGCGCCCAAGCGATGGATCGCGGCAGCGCTCATCTCAGAATGCTGCCGGTCGTTCCTTTCGTCGTTTAAGATCTGGAACGAGGCGACGATCGGCGGAAACATCGCGATGTCGCTGCCGGCGGGTCCGATGATTTCTCTCACGGTCGCGCTGGAGGCCGTCTACGAACTCTGGCCGCGCGATGCCGCACCGCGTCGCGTCGCAGCCGCCGATTTCGTTACCGGCAATCACGCCAACTCACTTGGCCCCGGCGAGCTATTGCGCAGCATTCACTTACCGGCAAGCGCGCTGCAGAGACCACACGCATTCCGTCGAGCCTCGCTCACACATCTGGGGCGATCCTCGGTGCTGCTGATCGGCACGCGAGCAGCAGACGAGTTGCTCTTGACCGTTACGGCGGCGACGGTGCGGCCGGTGCAACTGCGCTTGCACGGCCAACCCACAGAGCGTAATTTGCGCGAGGCGATCGATGTCGCGATCCCGGCCGATCTTTATCTCGACGACGTGCACGGGTCGCCGAAACACCGTCGACACCTTACCTATTATTTCGCGCGCGAGATCTGGGAGGAGCTCTTCGGGCCGTGAGTTTCGAGGTTAATGGAAAAACGTACGTGTCGACGCCGGAACCGGGACAATGCTTGCGCACTTTCATACGCGATCTCGGCTGGTACGGCGTCAAGAAAGGCTGCGACGCCGGAGATTGCGGTGCTTGTACCGTTTGGGTCGATGGCAAACCGGTGCATAGCTGTCTCTATCCGGCCTTCCGTGCGCAAGGCCGTAGCGTCACCACGATCGAGGGGCTCGCGAAACCCGACGGTACGCTTCATCCGATGCAGCAAGCCTTTCTCGATGCACAGGCGTTCCAGTGTGGCTACTGCGCGGCCGGCATGATCATGACCGGCGCTGCGTTGACCGAAAAACAGAAACAGGATCTCCCGCAATCGCTCAAAGGCAATCTTTGCCGGTGCACGGGCTATGGCTCGATTCGCGATGCCTTCGCGGGCAAGAAAAACGTCGCGCGCGACCAAGCCGGCAAGTCGACGGGCGAGAGCGTACCCAATCCGTTCGCTCGCGACATCGTCACCGGTAAAGCGCGGTATACGAGCGACGTCCCGCCGCTTGAAGGAATGCTCCACCTCAAGGTGCTGCGCTCGCCGCACGCGCACGCGCGCATCAAATCGATCGACAAGTCGAAGGCGCTCGCCGTGGCGGGCGTCGTGGACGTCTTTACGTGGGAAGACGTCCCCCGCAAGCTCTACACGACGGCGATTCACGAAGATAATCGGGTCGATCCCGACGATACCTACGTGCTCGACAACGTCGCGCGCTTCGTCGGCCAGCGCATCGCCGCCGTCGTTGCCGATAGCGAGGCCGCGGCGGAGGAAGGCTGCCGCAAACTCGAGGTGGAGTACGAGATCCTGCCAGCCGTCTTCGATCCCGAGGAAGCGATGCTGCCCGGTGCACCGCAGCTTCACGATAAAGGCAAGTTCTCGCGCGCCATGCACCCCGAGCAAAACATCTTTCTCGAGCTTCACGGCGAGATCGGCAGCGTACAAAAGGGCTTCGCAGCGGCCGACGCGATTTATGAGGACACCTACGACGCCCCGCGTCAACAGCACGTGCATCTCGAGACGATGCAGTCAATCAGTTGGCGGGGGGATGACGGCCGGTATCACATTCGCACGAGCGTCCAAGGTCCGTTCATCGTCAAGTCCAAACTCTGCTTCATCTTCGGACTCAATCTTGCCGACGTTCACGTCTTCGCGGAGCGCGTCGGCGGCGGTTTCGGCGGAAAGCAAGACATGATGAGCGAAGACCTGCCGTTGCTCGCCACGCTCAAAACCGGACGTCCGGTGATGTGGGAGTTCACTCGCGAGGAACAGTTCATCGGAGCAACGACGAAGCATCCGATGAAAACGCGGGTGAAGATCGGCGCGACCAAAGACGGAACGATTACCGCCATCGCGTATCGCGTCGTGTCGAATACGGGCGCGTATGGCAATCACGGCGGCGAGACACTCGCGAACGGCATGTCGGGACCGTGGGCCATTTACAAGTGCCCCAACAAAAAAGGCGACGGCTATGCGGTGTATACGAACCTGCAGTGCGGCGGCGGCTTCCGCGGCTACGGAACCTCGCAGACCACTTTTGCGATCGAATCGGCGGTCGACGAGCTGGCGCGGATGCTGCGGATCGATCCGATCGAGTTCCGCCGCAAGAACGTCGTGGGTCCTAACGACAACATGGAGTCGGCCTGGCGAGAGGCGACCGACCTCACGATGGGCAGTTACGGCTTGGATCAGTGCATCGACGCCGTGGAAAAGGCGCTGCATAGCGGACGCGGCCATGCCAAACCCAAGGGGGAAGATTGGCTCGAAGGCACCGGGGCGGCGCTGTCGATGCTCGATTGCGTGCCGCCTACCGAACAGCGCTCTGGTTCCGAAGTAGAACTGCTCGAGGACGGGTCGTACCACTTCACCGTCGGCTCGACCGAGATTGGCAATGGGCTCGTTACTGCGCAGCAGCAGGTCGTCGCACAGATTATGGGCTGTCCGACCTCGCGCGTAACGTTGCTCAACGCCGATACTGACAAGACGCCGTACGATAGCGGCACGTTCGCAAGCGTCGGAATGATGGTCCCAACCAAGGCGGTGGAAAATGCAGCGGTCGCGTTGCGTGAGAAGATCCTCGGCTATGCCAGCCGGACCACCGGTGAGACGATCGAACGTTGCCGCCTCGAAAACGATTTCGTCGTCTGCGGGCGCCGCAAGATAGCGTTGACGGAACTTCGCGCCGCGGGCGTCAAAGAGAATATGGAATTCACGGCCTTTCGCAAAGCCTACGGTTCTCCGCGGACGGTAGCGTTCATGGCCTACGGCGTGCGCCTGGCCGTGCATCGCACGACCGGTGAGATCGTCATACTCTATAGCGCCGAAGCGGTCGACGCCGGAGTCGTCATGAACCCGAATCAACTGCGGGGACAGGTCGTCGGAGGCGTCGTTATGGGCGTCGGCTACGCCCTGCAAGAAAAGATGGTTTACGACGATGCCGGCGCCGTCATCAATCCGACGTTGCGAAACTATCGTATTCCGGCAATTGCCGATGCGCCGGAGACCGACGTCTTCTATGCCGACACGTACGACAAGATCGGGCCTCTCGGATCGAAATCGATCGCTGAGAACACCAACAATCCCGTAGCGCCGGCAATTGGCAACGCGCTACGCGCCGCTACCGGCGTACGTTTTACCAGCCTGCCGTTTACTGAGGATCGCATCTTCTCACGCCTAGCCGAGCAAAATTAGGTCCTCTTAGAGCCCGGTCATGCGCTCCAACCGTTCGGGATACCGCGCGCCTTGCACCGTAATCTTCGAAGCGGCGCGATCGATTTCGAGGAGATCGTCGGGCGTAAGTTCGACCGCGGCCGCTCCGAGGTTCTCCTCAAGGCGATTGAGCTTCTTTGTGCCGGGTATCGGCACGATCCACGGTTTCTGCGCGAGCAGCCACGCCAGCGCGATTTGAGCGGGAGTTGCGCCTTTACGCGTTCCGACTTCGGCGAGGAGATCGACGAACGCCCGATTCGCTTTGCGATTCTCAGGCTCGAAGCGAGGTAGTGTGTTCCGAAAGTCCGAGCTTTCAAACGCTGTCGCTTCGTCCATCTTTCCCGTGAGGAAGCCCTTGCCCAGCGGACTGAAGGCGACGAACCCGATCCCCAACTCTTCCAGCGTCGGCAATATTTCGGCTTCGGGAGTTCTTGTCCAAAGCGAATATTCGCTTTGCAGCGCGGCCACCGGATGCACGGCGTGCGCGCGGCGGATCGTACGTGCTCCGGCTTCGGAAAGGCCGAAGTGCTTCACCTTACCTTGCGCGATCAGTTCCTTCACCGCGCCGGCCACCTCTTCGATCGGCACATCCGGATCGACGCGGTGTTGATACAGCAGATCGATCACGTCGGTCTTTAGGCGCTTGAGCGATCCGTCTGCAGCTTTTTTGATGTGTTCCGGCCGGCTATCGACGCCAATCTGCTTCCCGCCGGCATCGAACTTGAATCCGAACTTGGTGGCGATTACGACTTCCCCTCGGCACGGGGCCAGAGCGTCGCCGACGAGTTCTTCGTTCGTAAACGGCCCGTACACCTCAGCCGTATCGAAGAACGTAACGCCGCGGTCCACGGCAGACCGAATGAGACCGATCATCTGCTGCTTGTCTGGGAAGGGCGGGTAGCTTTGGCTCATCCCCATGCAGCCAAGCCCGATCTCCGAGACTTCGAGTTTTTCGGTCCCAAGTATGCGTTTCTTCATTTTTACGACCTCATCAAAAGCGCGCCGCGCGATCGTCAAAAGCCGTGAGGGCAGGGTCAGATCACGCTTCCGGGAAGGAGGGATTCTCGCCGTTCGTTCGTTCACTCCTTCGAGGGCTTTCGCCAGCGCAACGTTTGCCAATCAGGGGTATGTCGCATGATTCCATTAACGGATGTGTCGCGCCGCCCGATTCATTTTCCCATCGTTACGCTTTCGATCATTATCATCAACTTCATCGTCTTCGTGCTCGAGCTCATAAACGGCGATGCGTTTGTTGCCAAATGGTCGCTGGTACCGGCGGAGATTTCATCGGGGCATCATCTGGTAACGATCCTGACGGCTATGTTCATGCACGCGAGCTGGTCGCATATTCTCGGCAACATGGTCTTCCTATGGGCGTTTGGGCCCGAGATCGAGGACGCAATGGGGCCGTCGCGTTATGCGGTTTTTTATCTCGTGGGCGGGATGGCAGCGATGCTTGCCCAGGTTGGGTTCGATCCACACTCTACTGTTCCCAATCTCGGCGCGAGTGGCGCGATCGCCGCGGTAATGGGCGGATTTTTAGTCACATTTCCACGCGATACGATTCGGTCGCTTTTGGTTATTTTCGTCTTTGTGCGCGTAACCTACATTTCGGCCGCGCTTTTGATCGGCGCGTGGTTTCTCTTGCAGCTTTGGAACGCCGGTTCGATTGCGACCGCACAGACGGGCGGCGTCGCGTATTTGGCTCACGTCGGCGGCTTCATCTTCGGGGCGGTCTTTGCGCGACTCTTCGAGGATCCGCGCCGCATTGCCCAGGAGGCTGGGTCGCCATACGATGGCTGACCGGGCTCCGCTACCGTCCAGTCGAAATGCTCGATAGTGAAAAAGTTATTAATCGGCGTCGCCGTGGGGCTCGCGCTGGCCGGCTGCGCTAGCCCTTCGAAGCAGTCTGCGCAAAGCTCGGTCTCCGAGAAGTACCGCGTCTTGCTCGATACGAGTCAGGGACCAATCGTCATCGACGTAGATCGTGCTCTGGCGCCGAACGGCGCCAAACGCTTTTACGACCTCGTTAAGGCCAAATATTTCGACGGCGCCCGCTTCTACCGCGTCGTTCCCGGATTCGTGGTCCAGTGGGGTGCGGCAGCCGCTCCGGCCGTTACCAAGAAGTGGGACAGCACCATTCCCGACGACGCCGTCAAGGCGACGAACACGCGCGGGACCATGGCGTTTGCCGCAACGGGAGAGCCGAACAGCCGCACCACGCACGTTTTTATTAGCCTAGGCAACAATGCCAGACTCGACGCGATGGGGTTCGCTCCGATCGGCCGGGTTACGAGCGGCATGCAGGCGGTCGACCACCTCTACTCCGGCTACGGGGAACAGCCCGATCAGGAGCTGATCGAAGTTCAGGGCAATGCTTATCTGGAAAAGGAATTCCCGCGGCTGGATTACATCAAGACCGCCCGCATCGTCAGCGCCTCGCGGTAGCCGATGCGCTTTGCGCGATGAGATGAACGATTCCGGCGGTGCCGAGCGCGCGTGCGAGTCGAGGTGCGACCAGGCTGCGATGGCACGCATCCGGTAGGCGTTCGAGACAAAAGAGTACCGGCGCCCGCACATCGTGCAGTTCGTCCGCAAGTGCTGTGAAGTCGAAAGGGTCGAGCGTGTCATTGACGTATCGCGCTATGTACGTGGGCGCCAGCGCGAGCCGCTGGGACTGTGGGCGCTTTTCACGCGCGTCGACCTCATACTGTATCGCCCGCGTCGCGTTATCCGGCGCGAGACCCCGAACGTGGCGGTATGCGATGCCGCGCCGAGCCAATTCGCGCATCAACCGGTTCTTATTTGCAAACGCATAGCGCGAACCGCGCGCCGCGCGTCGCATGCGCACATCCAGGAGCACATCGACGCGTGCGTCTTCAAGTGTGTCGAAAAAGGTCCGCTCCTCCGATCCGTACACTCCGATCGTGAAGACAGCCATTACTTTAATTTCCAGCCGTGGACGCGCTCGCCTCTGGAAGAGGAGTTTTCAAACAAACCGGCGCAACGCGTGGAACGATACCACGGTGTTCGTGCTAGCTACTGTAGCCAGAGGAGTACTTCATGTTCGTACAAGTGGTTCACAATATTAGTGATAAGGGCGCTTGGACCGAGCGCTTAGCCGAGTTCGCGAAGGAAGAGTCCCCGCCGGAATTTACGCTGCATTCCAGCGTCACATCCGCCGACGGTACCAAGGCTTTTTGCCTTTGGGAGGTTCAATCGGTAGATGCTCTGTCGGGGTTCTTGGATGGCGCTACCACCGGCGCCGCTCAAAACACTTACTACGCCATCGACGAAAACGCGCTCGCAACGAGCCTTCCACGCAGCACTGCGGCTCGTTGACCCTACTGAGAGACTCGGTTCACAGCGAGTCTCTTAGAGCGCCGGTAATCAAGGTTAGACCCGGAGCTCCTTGTCGAGAACGAAGACGTTGACGGTATCTCGTATCAGTCCGTCCGACTCCATCGCTTCGGCGGTCGCTGGAGACTCTATGGCCTTCATGGCCGCAGCCAAGTCATCGGACTCAAAGCATGCGACGACGTGATTGTCGTCACCCATGCCGTAGCTGACCGGCTTGGTGACGGCGTAGTCGCTTCTGAATAACTGGCCGTGTGTCTTGAATCCGGCCTCCCATTTAGCCTGGTCCTTGCACTTCGCGACAACGACGACTTTCGCCACGTTCGTAGCTCCTTTCATAAGAAGTGAAGAGGTATCGGCGTCGTTCCCTTATTCGCTCTCGACGGCCTCCATCGTTGATGGGCGCGGCCGGTGAATGAAATCCGCGCCGAAGAACTGAACTGACCGTCAGCGCGCTTCTTAGGAGGTTTTTGTGAGCAAGCTTTGTGTTCTCTGTGCAATCGCCGGGCTTTTCGCTGCCCCGGGCGCCGCGTGGGCGCAGTCATCGATGATGTCGAGTGCAGGTATGGGCTCGCATGCCTTTGACTGGATGATTGGCACCTGGAACTGCAAAAACACCATGCCCAGCGCAATCGCCGGCCCGGCAGTTCAGATGCTGACGGCCACGCGCAGCAGCACCACCGGCGCGATCATCTGGCGTTATACGGGCAAGGGATACGACCAGTACGGTTTCCTCTCGTACGTGCCCAAGACCGGCACTTGGTGGTTCTCGTGGGCATATCCCGGGGGCAGCATCGGCAATGAATCTACGAAACAGCCCGGGAAGAAAATGATCTGGACGGGATTGATCTTTGACACGAGCACCGGCAAGAGCATGCACATCCGCGATACTTACACGATGTATGGGTTGACAAAGTTTAACGACCTGGGAGAAGACGATTCGACCGGAACCATGAAGCCCAGTTACAATGGAACGTGCGTGAAGACCTAAGTCTTTAGGCGCCACGCCGATTGCGGCTAAGCGATTACTCCTCGCCGGCGAAATAGTCGTCGTCGCTCGCACGCACGACGCGGCGTTCCGGCGAGCGGACGATCCACTTGTCGCTATCCGGATAATGCGTCGACTCGTTTAACGGATTGTCGGCGACGACAACAATCACCAGTTCGTCGTCCGTCCGGTTCGCGATCTGATGCGCCTCGCCGGGTTTGAACAGGAACGCATCGCCCCGCGCGACCGGTGTGGTCCCGTCATCGTCGCGCACTTCGCCGCTCCCCGATAAGACGTAGTAGAACTCCCACTGCAAGCCGTGGGAGTGAAATGGGTAAGCGATCTTGCCGGCCGGGACGTGAAGGATTTCGACGTCGAACGGGTGGCGCAGAAGGAGATCGGTCGATTGGGGTTGCCGCCCGAGTGCTTCGGAAATTTGGAAGCCGTAACCGCCGAAGGTGCCTTTCGGCGAGTTCCACGAGATCGCTTCCAGCTCGCGCGCGTTGACCTTTTTCACCGGAAATGGCTTCGGGCCTCGCCGAAGGCAGCCCTCGGTTTCAGAGTTTACTCATAAAACGATCGGGAAGCGAAATCGAGCGCTTGTGCCAGATCCGCAAACAAGTCCTCTTCGTCCTCTAAACCAATCGCAACGCGAAGGAGATCATCCGGAACATTGGTATTTGGTCCCTCAATAGACGCACGATGCTCGATCAAACTTTCCGGTCCGCCAAAGCTCGTTGCTCGCTGGAATAAACGAACGGCTGCGGCGACGCTTCGAGCGTTTCTTCCGTCGCCCTTGACCCTGAAGGAGAAGACCGCGCCGAATCCCGTCATTTGGCGCAGGGCGAGGGAATGATATCGACTAGTCGCTAGGCCGGGATACAAGACCTCGTGGACGGAGTCGAGTTTCTCGAGCCGCCACGCGATCGCTAAAGCGGAGGCCGATTGGCGGCGAAGGCGGCAAGGCAGCGTCGCCAGTCCGCGCGACGAAAGCCAGCAGTTAAAAGCCGAAGGGATGGCGCCCAACGCCGTCTGAAGGCGGCGGATGCAGCGCCAGCGCTCGGATTGCTCGCGTGCCACCACGATACCACCTTGCGCGTCGTGATGACCGTTGAGGTATTTTGTCGTCGAGTGAACCACCAGGTCCGCGCCGAAACGAAACGGTTGTTGGAAAAGCGGTGTGGCGAGCGTGTTATCGCAGACCAGCAGCGCGTCAACGCTATGGGCGATATCGGCAAGAGCCGCGACGTCGTACACGCGCAACAGCGGGTTCGACGGCGTCTCAATGAATATCAGCCTGGTATTGCTCTTGACGCAAGCTGCGACCGCTTGGGGGTCGGTCGCATCGATGAAGGATACCTGCAAACCTCGGCGCGCAAAATGACCGACGAGCGTCTCGCGGATCCCAAAATATGAATCCTCCGAAACGACCACGTGGTCGCGAGGCAGGAGCGTTTGAAAGACTGCTAGAGCGGCCGCCATGCCGCTCGCAAAGGCGGCTCCTTCAACTCCGCCCTCGAGCGCGGCCATTGCGCGCTCGAGTTCGGCTCGGTTTGGATTTGCGTCTCGCGCATATTCGTAGCCGAACGGATAACTACCGTCGGCAGCGCGTCGAAACGTTGTCGAGAGAACGATCGGTTCCACCAGCGCACCGTGCTCGTAGTCTCCGCCCGAGGCGGCACGTACGAAAGCGGTGTCGATATTCATCATCTATCGCGGGGCGGTTTTCGACTGCAATTCCCACACTCCGCTATGTACTGCTCGTAGGCTGCCCGTAATGCTAACGACCCGGGGCTTTCTCACGAGTAGAGCCGGGAAATGGGATCACCACATCATAAAGTCTTGGAATGGAACCGATCGACTTGCGGACGAGACCGCCCCGCAGCTGCTATCTCGAACTCGATGGGTTGATGCTGATGCCCCGCACCATTGACAAATTAAGAGCGCAGCTTCCCGGCGGTCACGCTGGTCAGTACTTTGTAAACGGCCGAATCAAGGGCATTTCCGGTTATTTGCTCGAACGTCTGGGCATCGGACAGGAAGAACTACTCGAGGCAATCCGCACGGCTTCCTCCGAAAACGATGTGGCGCGATGGTTGCGCAAACGAACGGACGCCGCGCAGTATCCCGCAATTAATGAAACGCTACGGCGAATCAAGCCCAGACACTCAGAAGACGAGCGGTACTTCCGCAACGAATACGCGCAGACGATAGCCGAGCATCCGGAACTTGTGCTCATCGTCGACATCGTCGATGCCGACGACCGCCGGATATTTCCAGAGTGAGAGCGCAGTGGATTGTGCCGTTTTGCGTGCTGACCGCACTTGCGGGCAGCACGATGGCGGCGCGTACCGCGGCGGGAGCGCCGGCGAGCTACGTCCTTCCGACCGGTCAACGAATTACGCCGCTGGCGGCGCCGGGATCGGCGATGGAGCGTCTAGCGACAAACCTTCGTGCCGACGGCGACGCCGACGCGAGCGGCGCAATGTCGCTCGCGTTAAGCCCCGACGGATCGACGTTGCTCGTGCTTACCAGCGGCTTCAACACTGAATACCACTATGCCGATGGTCGTCCGATTCGCTTTCCCGTGCGCGATCCGCTCACGGGCGCCGTCTCCAAAGTGACGACCGAACTAACGCAATGGATCTTCGTCTACGGCACGGGCGCGGACGGCACGCTTAAGCTGCAGCAGCGCATCATGATTCCCGATGCGTTCGTCGGCCTGGCCTGGGCTCCGGACAGCCGGCGTTTCTACGTCTCCGGCGGCATCGACGATCGCATCGCCGTCTACGCGCGGCGCGGAGATTCGTTCGAGTTCGACGCGCCGGAAATTCTTCTCGGCCACAACGGCAAGCAAACGGCGCCACTGCCGAACTACGACGGCGGCATCCTCGCGAAGACGATTGCCGGGACGAACGCCAATGCGGAGCAGCTTCATTTTAGCGCCTTGGCAGCGGGGTTGTCGCTGAGCGCCGACGGGAAAACCCTCGCCGTTGCGAACATGCAAGACGATTCGGTCTCTCTCATCGACACGAAAACGCGCAAAGTTTTTCGCGAGGTGTCGCTCCATCGGCCTGGTTCTGTGCTCGTGCGTGGCGAGTATCCTTACGGCGTAGCGATTTGGTCGAACTCGCTTGGGATGATGAACAAGACTTACGTGAGCTCCCTGCGTGACGGCGATGTCAGCCTCGTTCAAGCCCTCGGAGGCGAAGCAATAGCGGGCCGCATTGAGCTCGGCGGCGAGCCGAACGCGTTGCTGCTTTCGCACGACGGCACGACGCTCTACGCTGCCAATGGAGACTTAGACGAAATCGACGTCATCGATACCGAGAGCGAGCGACTCAGCCGCCGCATCAGCGTGGATCGAAGGGCGCAGCGGTTCCGCGGCGCCAACCCGAATGCCGTCGCGCTCGACGACCGCGCGCAACGGCTCTACGTGACGCTGGGTGGCGAAAACGCCGTCGCGGTGATCGATTTGAAGACCAACGCCGTCGTCGGTCGCATTCCAACCGGCTGGTATCCGACGGCGGTCGCCATCTTCCACGGCCGCGTCGCAATCACCGACGCAAAATCACTCTCAGGACCAAACCCCGGATTGGCGACGCTGCACTTAAATGCGCCTGCCAACGCCTTCAACCCGGCGCATCGGAATCAATACGTGCTCTCGCTCGAAAAAGCCGACCTGTTAACGATGCCGATTCCCAGCGACGCCGATCTCGCAAGCCTGAGCCGTACGGTTGACGAGAACAACGGCTTTGCTGCACCGCAGGCGGCCAGTCCGGTCATCGCGGCGCTACGTGGAAAAATCCATCACGTGATCTATATCATGAAAGAGAATCGGACCTACGATCAAGTGCTCGGCGACCTCAAAGGCGCTAACGGCGACCCGCGCATCGTCGTCTTTCCGTATCCGGTCACGCCCAACCACCATCGGCTCGCGTCGCAGTTCGTCGCTCTTGACAACTTCTACACCAGCGGCGACGTCAGCGCCGACGGCTGGAACTGGAGCCAGCAGGGCCGGGCCAACGAGTACACGGCGCGCCTCACGCCAATCGCGTATGCGAAAGACGGTATGCCGTACGACTGGAGCGGCCAGAATCGCGGCATCAATCCGTCGATGCCCGATGTGGGCGGCCACGACCCGTTCGATGCGAGGATCACAACGCTGCTCGACGCGAGCGGCTCGTCTTCGATTCTTCCAGGCGACAAAGACATCGCCGCGACCGGCTACATCTGGGACTCCGTGCTGCGCGCCGGCAAGAGCGTCCGCCACTACGGCATGTACGTGGACGCGTCCTACTATGCGATTGGGACCCCATTCTACATTCCGATCGTGCGCCGCGCCTACGCACGCAGCGCCCGTCAAGCGCCTCCCGCTCGTTCCTCGCTCATGCATGACACCGATCTCTACTATCGCGGTTGGGATCTCAACACGCCGGACCGCTATCGATACGAAGAGTGGAAGCGCGAGTTCGACGGATACGTGCGCCGCGGCGATTTGCCCGCGTTTGAATCGGTCGAGCTAATGATGGATCATTTCGGACAGTTCAAGACCAACGTCGGGGGCCTCAATACGCCGTATCTGCAGATATCCGACAATGACTACGCGCTAGGCCTGCTCGTCGAAGCCGTCTCGCATTCGCCGTATTGGAAAGACACGGCGATCTTCGTGCTCGAAGATGACTCGCAGGCCGGCCCGGACCACGTTAATCCGCACCGCTCGATCGCCTACGTCATTTCCGCTTATACGCCTCGGCACGCCGTGGTGCACGCGCGCTACAACACCGTTACGATGCTCAAGACGATCGAAGAGCTGCTGGGCATAGACTCACTTGGCATCTTCGACGCGAATGCGCCCGACATGAGCGAGGCATTTTCTACCAAGCTCGACACCCGCGACCGCTTCGCTGCCTTGCTTCCCGGCGACCTCTGCCGGCCTCCGGTTCATCACGACCTGATACCCGAGTGCGCCTCAAGCGTGCGCCCGCGCACCGCGGCCGCACGCACACGCCGCGACGCAGCGTGGTGGATCGCTCAGACCACGGGCATGAACTTCGAGCGCCCCGACGCGGTCGATGCACGCCGCTTCAACGCTATCTTGGAAGCCGGGCTTCACTAGACCGCGACTTCGATGCCGAGCTCAATGCGGCGGTTCGCCTTGATTTCGAGTTGCGCCGCCAGCGTAAGCGAGAGCCGACGCATCAGTTCGAACAGCTTGCGCTGCCAAGGCGGCAATCCTCCGGACTTCTTGCCGACGATCACGGGATTGGCGTAGACGAACGACGTGGTATCTTTGTCGATGTCCAAATTCGCGGCTCCGCAAGCGTTGAGAATGGGTGCCAAACGAGGCTGTTCCATGTATCCGAACACGGCGACGATGCGAGTAAAATTTTCCGAAACGTCGTCGATCGTGACGCGTTGGCTTTCAGGAACGTATGGGCGGGGAACGGCCTTGACGGTCAGCAAGATGACGAGGTCCTCGCTGATGACCGGAGCGAGCCACGGACGATCCTTTACGAACGGAACACCGGCTGGCTCGCCGGTGAGCAAAACCACCGCTCCGTTCGGCCGCTGCGCCAGAGCGCGGCGCTCGCTCAAGAATTTTTCGACCGGCTCGTATTGATCCCGAAGCTCGAATGCGACCGCGCGGCGCCCCGTAAGCCACGTGACGGCGAGGAGAGAAATCGCGGCGGCAATGAGGACCGGGACCCACGCACCGTCGATGAACTTCGGCAGGCCGGCAAGGACGAATGTCGCGTCGAGCAAGCCGAAGGCAACGGCGAGCGGCACGGCGGCAGCCGGTCTCCAGCGAAGCGTGCGCGTTGCAACGACGTAGAAGACGATATCGGTGGAAAGCATCGTAGCCGCAACGGCCAGACCGTACATGGCCGCAAGCCGATCGCTGGTACGGAACGTAACGACCAGCAGGATGCAAACGATTGCCAGCAGCGTGTTGACCATCGGCACGTAGACCTGACCGCGCTGATCCTTCGACGTATGCAGCACCGTCATGTTCGGACAGAGATTGAGCGCGATGGCTTGCTCCGTGAGTGTAAAGGCACCCGAAATGAGCGATTGCGATGCGATGATCGTCGCTGCGGTGGCTAAGGCGACCATGGGCAGAAGCGCCCAGCCGTAGGTGAGCGCGTAGAACGGTGACTCGATAGCCTTAGGGTCGGCGGCGACGACCGCAGCCTGCCCGACGTAATTGAGAATGAGCGCGGGAAACACGAAAACATACCACGCAATGGTGATGGGGATGCGGCCGAAGTGCGACATGTCGGCATAGAGCGCTTCGGCGCCGGTCATTCCTAGAATGATTGCGCCGAAGATCAGAAAGCCGAAGATTCCGTGATGCGTGACGAACCAAATCGCCCGCAGCGGGTTGAGCGCCGAAAGAATCGCAGGATGCCCGGCGATGGCTCTGAGACCGCTGACGGCAATGGCAGCAAACCACACGGTCATGATCGGACCGAACATGAATCCTACGTTTTGAGTTCCCCGCCACTGAATGGCAAAGAGCCCGAGCAGGATTCCGACGCAGATCGGGACGATAAAAGTCTCTGCGGCTGGCGTAGCAACCCGCAATCCCTCGACCGCCGACAATACCGATATCGCCGGGGTGATCATGCCATCGCCGATGATCATTGCTCCGCCTATGACGGCCACCCAGAGCAGCCAATGCGGGCGCATCGGAACGCCGAAGATTTTCGGCGGGTCGGCACGCGCGAGCAAGGCAAGGATCCCACCTTCGCCGTCGTGGTCGATGCGCATGAGAACCGTAATGTATTTGATGCAAACGACGAAGAAGAGCGACCAAAGCAGGAGCGAAGCGATGCCGCACGCGTTCTCAGCCGTGGGAGCCGCGTTGGCGGTTTTAAAGCACGCCTTGATCGTGTAGAGCGGGCTCGTCCCTATGTCGCCGAAGACGACTCCGAGTGCCGCGACGGCAAGCCCGGACTTTCCGCCCCGAATGTTCTTCATATGCCTCGTCCCGTCGGTTCGATGCCTTCAGGCTTTCTTCATACGGCACCGGTAAGATCGCTGGAAACGCTAGCTTACGGAGACGAACGAGATGTGGGAATTCTCAACGCGACGAACGTTCTTATCTGGTGTGATCGCGCTGCCGGCACTTGCGGGCTTGCTTGCCGCCGCAGCATCTGCTGACGCGTCGAAGGCCAGCCAGGCGTCTATGCACTATCAAACGTCGCCAAACGGTAGCATGCAGTGCTCGGGGTGTAAGTTTTTCATCCCCGGTCAGGACGCAAAATCGAACGGCACTTGCCAGGTCGTTGATGGATCGATTTCACCCAACGGCTATTGCATGGCCTTCTCGGCCAAGTCGTCTTAACTTACGACGAGCCGCGCGCCAACGCTTACGGTCTGTCCGAGTTAGTTGGTAGCTCGGAATCCTGGATTTGGAGAGATGCCGCTACATGCTCGGGCTTACAATCCCAGCTCTTACGTCCGGCAGACGTAATCGGGCCGAGGAGCGCCGGTGCGGCCGACGGTATGAGCGCGTCGGCCACCGCGCCGAACAAAACGGTGTCGGCCACGACGCGTCCCCCAGAGAGCGCGAAAACGATGGTCGCGGCGGCAAAAACGAGCGAAGTTCTGGACATTCCTTGATTATCGCCAAACCGTCTGAAGGATCTATGAAATGCCGCGGTAACCGCCCGTCGATTTTCTAATGCCGCTCCAGTGCCGCGCGATCCCACGAGGCAAGATCGGCGGCTGCCTCATATGTCGATTGAAAAAAGCTCAACACGGACTCATCGGGATCGTTAGTCTTTCGCACCGCTTCGTATGGCAGCACGAATTCTTGAAATTGCTCGTTCCATGATGCCGCCTCAGGGCGGACCTCTGCTTGCGAGAATAAACGAGGCGACGGATAGGCATAGGCGTAAAAGAGGGCTTCCGCCCCGTTACCGCCGGGCCAAAAGCCGACGCTTTGCACTTCGTGTGAATATGCCTCGCGCGTTACCCAGTCCGGAAGATTTGGAATGCCGCCGGGGTGAGGCGGTGCCGGTCGTCCCGAAAACCGTGTAACGGCCAAATCAAAGCTACCCCAAAAAAAGTGGACGGGACTGACCTTACCCAAGAATTCGGAGCGAAAGGCTTTGCAAAGCCGGTCAGCCTGCAGCAACGCCCGCCAGAATCGTTCGACGTAGAGCCGATCGTACGGCCGGTCAGCCGTATCGCGATCGAGACGCACGTCTTCGGGAACTTCGTTCGCTCGGGTATTAATCTTTACGTGAAAGCCGAGGCGGTCCAACTCTGCCATCGTGCGTTCGTAAAAGGTGGCCACGGCCATCGGTTCGAGCGGAAACCCGCCGCATTCGCCGTCGCACCCTTCGATTCGTAAGCGATGTTCGAGAAAATCGAAGTCAATCAGGAAGGTCCGCCCGTCTCCATATGGCATCGCAGACGTATTGAGTCCACGAGCGGTGACGTACAACGTCACGTTCCACCAATGATTTACCATGAACTCTTGGCGTAATCGTATCTTGCCGACGACTTGCGTCCACAAGTGCACGGCCGCCCGCGTACCCTTCCAAGCCTCATAACGCAGCTCCGGCCAGCGTTCCATTATGAGCCGCTAGCCTGAGGGAGATGCCGGGAGATCCCAAAGAACGGCTAGTGCCTCGCCGTGCAAGACGACGCGCACGATGCTGGACATGCGGATCACGTCACCGGTGCTCAAGGACTCTGTCGCAATGACCTCGTCGCCGTCGTCCAAAGCCTCAGCCTTAGCCGCACCGTCGGCGACAAAGAGAAAGCCGAGACGCTCGGGCTCAAAAGTGTGGCGCACCTGGCCATGATCCGTGACCTGGGTCACGAGGAACGCTGCATCGGCAGTAAGCGTAATGGGAGCGTCGACGCTTCGGTGGCCGCTTGCAACGGGAAGCCATCGGTTCAAGCGCTCGGCCTCATTAAACTCGACCTGACCGTAGGTGGGCTCGGATCCGAGTTTGCCCGGCAAAACCCACATCTGCAAAAAATGCAGCGGATGAGTCTTGGAATGATTGAACTCCGAATGCTGCACGCCCGTACCGGCGCTCATGAATTGCACGCCTCCCGCCCCGACGATGCCGTGGCTTCCGGTTGAGTCTCGATGTTCGAGCTGCCCCTCCAACACGTAGGTGATAATTTCCATGTCACGGTGGGGGTGCGTCGGAAAACCCTCGCCGGGCGCCACGCGGTCGTCGTTGAGAACACGAAGCGCGCCCCAGTTCGTGTTGTCCGGATCGTAGTAGCCGGCGAAGCTAAACGAGTGACACGTCTTCAACCAGCCATGATCGAAGCAAGCTCTGTCGCTCGCGCGTTGCACGGAGAAGGTGCGTTCCAGCGAGGTACGGTGCATATTGCTCTCCTCTCTCGAAGCGTCAGTGAAGACGACTATACAACGCGCCGGTGACATATCTTTTTTGATATAACTGGGGGGGCGGCTTCCCGCTGATGCGCACGTCCCCAATGAAGATCGGGGGGTGCTTCAGACTTTCTTCAGAATTTGCGCCTTCTCTCTGCTTTTAGCTTCAGGGTTTCTTCATATTGAGGTGCCACCATGCGGTGAACCTAATCCTCTTGAGCATTATTGAGGAGCGCCGATGTTCAAAACGAGAAGCGGACCTTTGTGGATTAACGCCGCAGCGATCGCGGTTGTAGTCGTTCTGAGCGGCTGCAGGGCTGGTGGGTACGCCCCACCGATAGGAAATGACCAATCCACAATTCCCCAAACCCAAAGCCTTACTCCTGACTCTTCGCGAGACGTTTCTGTGCTGAAGCGGCTTAAAAAGCAAGTCGTAATCGGCTCGACCATCGATCCGCGCAACGGCGCCGGCAACCCGTACGGCTTAACGATCTCGCCAATAACCGCCGGCAAGCTCACCAAGGGCGACTTGGTGGTCTGCAACTTCAATGCGAAGTCGAACAAACAAGGCACGGGGAAATCGATCGTTGCCTTGCATCCCGTGGCGGGCTCGACGCCGATACACGTGTCGTCAGACAAGACGCTCGTCGGCTGCGATGCTCTGGCACTCGACAGCGGCGGCGGGATCTGGGCCGCTGCCATGGTCGCGAACGATAACCCAGTTCTGTCACCCAGCGGCAAACTCATCACCAACATCCAAGGCAAGCCCTTCGACCAGCCGTGGGGGCAAATCTACGGGGATACCAAACACGGAGCGCCGGCGTTTTACGCTACCAATGCCGGGACCGGCACGGTGGTTCGAATCAATCTGGGCGGCAAATTTACTTACGACGTTATCGCAAGCGGTTTCCCCGTGAACCACGGCGTGCCGGGAACCGCGCTAGCCCCATCGGGCCTGGCGTACGACGCGAGCATCGATACGCTCTATTTCGCGGATGGCGAGAACAACACGGTCGTCGCCATCAAAAACGTCTCGAAGGTTCCCAAGGGAGGAATCAAGGCGAAGAAGCACGGCATGAAGTTTATGGGTCCTTCGGCAAAAGATGCACGCATAGTTTTCGCAGGCAAACCGCTGAATGGACCGATCAGCACGGCGTTGCTGCCTAACGGTAACCTCGTGGTCGGCAATACACTCGATCCCAACGGCAAGAATCTGATGATCGAGCTGTCCGCGTCAGGAAAGCTTCTCGACGTCCGCAACGTCGACAAGGGTCCGCAGGGTGCACTCTTCGGCCTGGCGGTCACCGGCTCGAAAATCTCAAATACGAAAATCTACTTCAACGACGACAACGACAATAACGTGCAGGTGCTCGAACGCTGAGTTGAGGCGTTCGCTACGCAGGACCGCCTTGATCGAGCCACGTCTTAAAGCGCGAGCACATCTCGGCGGTCCAACGCGGCTCTCCGCTCGATGGCGGAGGCATTTTCCCCGTCGTCACGGTGTCATAAATCGTGGCGCCCTGCGTGAATACGCTATCGCGGTCCGATAGATCCAGCAATTTTCGCATATGATTCACATCGGTGTCGGTAAACATGGGGCGGATGTCGCGGGCGAAACTTAGATTGTCTTCTGTACTCACGGATTGCTCACTCCTCACTTTGGGCATGTTTCAAGTGTCGCTGTTCCTTGGAAGCGGCGATGACTGGTTCGAATCGGCGATCCGGCGCAATCCACATCAGCGCTACCGCAAATAGAATGACGTCCGAGGCGATGGTGAAGATAAACGCCAAACCGAGCGCGACGACGTAAAGCGCGATCGAGAGTATGCCCTTGACGTCGGTCTTGACGGCCTGCGCGAAAGGTGCATCGCGTCCGTTCACATGCAAAAGGGCGCGCTGTAAAATGGAATAGGCTATCGCATCGAGTAGCAGCACGAGTGCGTAGATTGCCGTAGGCCCGACGCCCGTCGGATTCCTACCTAACCAACCGGTCGTGAACGGCACCAGCGACAGCCAGAAGAGCAAATGGAGATTTGCCCACATGACGCGGCCGTCGATGCCGCGCGTCGCGCGGAGCATGTGATGGTGGTTGTTCCAGTAGATGCCGATGAAGACAAAGCTCAACGCATAGACCGCGAACGTGGGCCAGACTTGGGCGAGTGCCTTGAAATCGGTCGACTGCGGTGGGCGCAACTCGAGCACCATGATGGTAATGATCACGGCGATAACGCCGTCGCTGAAGGCTTCGAGCCGGTCGCTTTCGGTCACGAAGGGGGCTTTCATGCAAATGAGGCTTTTCCAGACCACGCGGGGCGCCCCTTTGAAGCCGTCTGCGCGGTCGCAGTAAGCAACGATACACAGCACCACGTTTGCAACGATAGCGAGAACGCTTCACAAGGGCAGGGGTGAAACGAAAAACCGCTGGCAGGCGGTTCTGAGGCACATGAGCAACGGCGACAAGAGCACGATGCGCGCGATGCGCGTTCCTTCAGCCGGCGAACACCGCCTGCGGGCGGACCAAGTCCCGATTCCGCAGCTACGACCGGGTACGGCGCGCATTCGCGTCGATGCATGCGGCATTTGCCACAGCGATTTTATGGTGGTCAACAATGCATTGCCCGGGATCACGTTCCCGCGCACGCCGGGTCATGAAATCGCCGGTACGATCGATGCGATCGGCGAGGGCGTCACCGGTTGGAAAAACGGCGATCGCGTCGGCGTGGGCTGGCACGGCAATCACGACGGCACCTGCGATCGCTGCCGTCGCGGCGATTTTCTCACATGCCGCAATATGCAGATTCCAGGATTCGCTTACGACGGCGGCTACTCAGAATATGTTGTCGTTCCGGCCATCGCGCTGGCACGCATCCCCGACGGCCTTACGCAAGCCGAAGCAGCACCGCTGATGTGCGCCGGCGTGACGACGTACAACTCGCTACGGCACACGGACGCGAAAGCTGGTGATTTGGTCGCGATTGTGGGTGTCGGCGGCTTGGGACACCTCGCAATTCAGTATGCGTCTAAGATGGGTTTCGAAACGGTGGCGGTGGCGCGGGGCGGCGACAAGGAAGAGCTGGCGCGAGGGCTGGGAGCGCACCACTACATCGACTCGCAAGCCGCGGACGTCGCCGCCGACCTCGCGCGCTTGGGCGGAGCGAAAGTTATCGCCTTCACGGCAACGTCAGCAAGTGCGATGGAATCAGCGATCGGAGGGCTCGGCGTCGACGGAGAGTTGCTCGTTTTAGGCGCGGCGGAAGAACCGATGATGCTCAACACGGCGGCGATGCTCGGCCACCGACTCTCGGTCAAGGGCTGGCCATCGGGCACCTGCGCCGATTCTGAAGACACGATGCGATTTAGTCTGCTGGCCGGCATCAAGCCGATGATCGAGACGATGCCGCTCGAACGCGCCCAAGAAGCCTACGACCGTATGCTCAGCGGCGCCGCGCGCTTTCGGATGGTGTTGTTGGCTACTGCGACTTCTGAAACGCGATGACGTAACTGCTAACCCTCGGAGAAATTAGAGAACGAAGCGCCCGCCATTCGTGCATAAAATGACGAGCAGCATCGAAATCAGGATGAGCTCATAGTTCCACCCGAGACCATCCTTGCCCCAAAACCCCGTCTTCCACACGAAGATTTTCTTTTGCAGTGCGCCGAGCATGATCAGGATCAAACCAATCGCTGCCAACTGCGTTAGCAACCCGATGATGACCGCAACCCCGCCAAGTAGCTCCGCCGTTCCCAAGAAAAGGGTGAAGCCCCGAGGCAGCCCGAGGTTCCTGCTACGAGCGTCGGCGTTTTTGAGGTCGTTGTACCCGCTGTCGACGAAGGTCAGCCCAACCATGAGTCTGAGGAACACGAGAGCGAAATCGGTGAAATGCTCGAGTGGCGGGAACATGTGTCGTCAATCCTTACCGGTGACCGGCGCTTCGGCCGCCGCGATTTTGTCGCCCATGCCGTCAATTGCTCCAAAAGCTCGTGCGTTCCGCTTTGTACTTTGCGCGTTCCGGGCCGGTCCAGGGGCCGATGGCCGGGCGTGGAAACCGCATAACGGTCAACCGTGAGTGCGATCATCGTCGTCTTTATCGCGATCATCGTTCTCGTCACGATCGCGAACCGGATCAACGTTGCGTACCCCATCGTGCTGGTGCTGGGCGGAATGGCCATCGGCTTCATCCCGGGTGTGCCGACGTTTCCGCTGCCCCCAGCCCTGGTGTTGGTCGTCTTCTTACCGCCGCTGCTGTATTGGGAGAGCGTGACGGCCCCGACGAGCGAGTTTCGGGCAGGGGCCTTCTGGATTTTCCAGATGGCCTTCGGGTTAGTTATCGTGACGACCGTCTTTGTCGCTGCGATCGCGCACGCAATAATTCCGGGCATGAGCTGGGGAGTCGCGTTTGTGCTCGGCGCCATCGTCTCTTCGACCGATGAAGTCGCTTTTTCCGCCATCGCCGACCAGCTCAATGTGCCGCGCCATATTATCGGAACGATCGAAGGCGAAAGCCTCGTCAACGACGCGACGTCGCTCATCCTGTACGCAATCGGCATTGCCGCGGTCGTCGGCGCATCATTTTCGCTCCTTCATGCCGCCGGCGCATTGGCGCTGACGATCCTCGAGTCCCTGGTCATAGGCATCCTTGCCGCTGCGATCGCGGTGTTGGCATGGCGCGCGCTCAAGGACGAAACGCTTCAAGCCACCATCTCGGTGGTGGTACCAGTCCTCGCGTATTTGCCCGCCTACTATATCGGCGCGTCGGGAGTGCTGGCGACGGTCGTAACCGGCGTGGCCGTTAGCCGGTTCACCCCGATCGTATTGCAGCCGCGAGCGCGTGAGATGCTTACCGGGTTTTGGGTGACGGTCGTCTTTTTACTCAACGCCTTCATTTTCACCGAGGTCGGTATTCGCTTTCACCAGATCGTTTCCGGATTGCGCGAATATTCAGCAGCGCAGCTGATTTGGTGGGGCGCTGCGGTCGCTGCCACGTGCATCATCGTTCGCTTAGTTTGGACGTTCGCGCAAGGGCTGCTGCCGGAAACCAACGAGCCGGAGCACGTTAGCGGAAAGGCCGACTGGTCGCACGTGGCGCTTTTGGGCTGGACGGGAATGCGCGGCGGCGTCTCGCTCGCGGCGGCGCTGGCGATTCCATTCGAAACCAGGGCCGGCCCGTTTCCGTTTCGCGATCTGCTGATTTTTATAACGTTTGTCGTGTTGCTCGCGACGCTCGTCGGACAGGGCGGCTCGCTTCCATGGCTTATACGCTGGCTCAAGATCAAAGACGACGGCGCGGCGGCGAAAGAAGAGCGCCTTGCGCTGCTTACGACCGCGCAAGCCGGTATAGAACGGCTCGACGAGCTCGAACGCACTGGGAAGTACCCCAAAAGCGTTTTGGAGTTGCATCGCCGGCGACTCCAGGCAAGATTCGCGGAGTTTACTTCTTCGCCAGATAGGCGTGAGGCATCCAAAAACACGGCGCTTTTCCGAAACGCGCAACGCGAGCTCGTTGAGGCTGAAAGAAGAAAACTAATCCATCTTCGCGAGCGGGGCAAGATTGACAACACGGTTCTGCGGCGCCTCCAACGGGTCTTCGATCTGGAAACCATTGAAGCGCAGCTGCTCGAGGCCGCCGGCCACTCGGACCTCGAGCAGGAGTGACCCTTTTTTGTTGAATTGAGCGCGATTAGCCGTAATGGTCAACATCAATTACGGCTTGCGCGAAAGCCGCCGGCGCCTCTTGAGGTACGTTGTGGCCGATGCCCTTGAAGATGCGGTGCGCATACTTGCCCGAGAATTTGCTTCTATAGGCTGCTCCGCTTGCGTTTGAGCCGTCGAAATCGCTAGCAATAGTGATTGTGGGCACGGTGATGACCGGGCCTTGCGCAAGCTGTGCTTCAAGGTGTACGTACTGCGGCTCGCTTTTAACCAGGTTTATCCGCCAGCGGTAATCAGAAATGACGATCGCAACGTGGTCCGGGTTATCGAAGGCCGCTGCGGTTCGATCGAACGTCGCATCACTGAATTGCCAATTGGGGGAAACGGTGGTCCAGATGAGCTTTGCAAAATCGTGCCGGTACTTCGTATAGCCGAGCACCCCGTTTTCCGTGGCAAAGTAATACTGGTACCACCAACCCAGTTCAGCCTTTGGGGGTAACGGCAGTACGGTCAATTTGCGATTAGTTATCAAGTAGCCGCTCACGGCGACGAGACCCTTACATCGTTCCGGCCAGAGCGCCGCGATAATGGCGACCGTTCGCGATCCCCAATCAAAACCGCCGAGAATGGCCTTCTTGATCTTGAGAGCATCCATCAACGCAATGATATCCAGAGCAACCGGAGCTTGTTCGCCATTGCGCAAGGTCGAACTTGAGAGAAAGCGCGTCGAGCCATACCCGCGCAAATACGGGACGATCACCCTATAGCCCGCCGACGCCAATATCGGAGCGACGTCGACGTAGCTGTGAATATCGTAGGGCCAACCGTGCAAAAGAATTACCGCCTGACCGTTGGCCGGCCCGGCTTGGGCGTAGCCAACGTTCAGGAGGCCTGCATTGATTTGCCTCAGTGAGCCCAAAGACGTGTGCGTTCCCGGGCCAGGAGTTAGAATCGTGGTGGTACTGGCCGATTCTTCACCGTTGGATTGCGCATCCGCAGAGGCCAACGTGCGAAGCTGGGCGGCGGCAAAAGTCATCGCCAGCGTGCCAAAAAAGCGGCGGCGATCGAGGTCGAATTTTTCCTGCATGTCCACGCCTTCCTGTGTAAAGGCTACTGCTCCTCGCGCCTACTTCTCCAGCGACTACGCGTTGAGCAACGATTGCCAGTCCGGCGGCACGCCCCCAGCGGGGCCCGGAACCGGCTGACTCGTTGGATGCGCATGCGGCGGTTCAAGCCGCGGCCCTTCGAAGAACTCGCCGTTGCGATAGTCGTAAAACCAATCCTCGTTGGGTTCAAAGCTTGCAATAACCGGATGATGCGTAGAAGAATGGTGCTTCGAGGCATGCTGACTTGGGGACGTGTCGCAGCAACCTATATGACCGCACTCGGCGCAGCGACGGAGATGCAACCACCAACCCCCTGTCGCCAAGCACTCGACGCAACCGGTTCCGCTCGCCTTGGCTTTCAAAGAGATTCCGTTTCGATCAGAGTCCATGACTTGCTTTC
>DATDIA010000008.1:0-4223 GCA_036521295.1 Candidatus Cybelea sp.
GGGAAATATTCGCCTTCGCTACGACCCCCTTGCCGAAGTCGATCGTCCCGATATCCATCAGCACCTCTTCGACGAGCGTGGAGTTGACCAGTTCGACGCGTCCTTCCATTTCGCCGATCAGCCCGGCGACCGCGGGCAGCGCCTGCGCGATCGTCTTGAGGTTCGCGCGATCGGCCGAGTGCACCGAGCTTACCGGGAAGATGCAGTTGTGCGAATAGAGCAGGCGAAATCCGCCGGCCTGATCCTTGAGCGGCAACGCCTCCGATTTGAACTTGACGCGATAGGGGCCGGCGATCTTGGGACGCACGTCGACCGACGCGGTGAGATCCATCTGCGGATTGCGAAACTTGAAGACGATCTCCGGGTCGGCGATCGGAAAACCGTCCTGGTAGGCGGTACGGCGTCGCAGGATAAAGGAATTGTTGTAGAGCCGGAAATCTGCGGTGTCGACGAACATCACCTCACGAATTCGCGGACGCATCTTTGAGAGATCGAAGGCGCCATACTTTACGCCCTTGACCGCGCTTACGGCTTCGGCGACCAAATCGCTGAACGATTTGAAGCCCCGGACGCTATAAAAGAAGTCGGGCTTGAGGATCAGCTTCGCGTCGAAAAACTGGACGCGATCGTGGGGATGTCCGTCGGCGTACGTGAGGGCTCCGTCCGCGGAGCCGGGTTTCAACTCTATCGTCATTTTTGAATCATTCTCTGAACTCGTCAGATGTTGAACGTGTACCCGAGGAGGGGTCCTCCCATCGAAAGGTGCTGCACGTGCTTGTCCGGCGGAAACGCGTTATAGTTCAGCGTCCGGTACGTCGCGACGATCGTTTGTCCGTGATTGAACTCATAACCCGCGCCGCCCATCGCTTCCCAGGTCTGATTGTTGATCGTGACCCCGGTGCCGATGTCCGCATAGTAGGGGAAGAACCAGTGCCCGTCACCGAGGAATGCGCGTCCGCTCAGGCCGGCGACGATGTCGCTGGTCAGCTCGTTGCTGGTAACCGTGCCTGACGGCGCGATGAGGCCGCGGCGCCCAACGGTCGCGTCGTACGATAACGAGACGTTGACCGGGAACTGCCGAAAGCCGACAAAGCCGTTTAGATCGGCGTTGTGGCCGCGAGCGAGGGTATATCCGGCGCCGACCTCCCAGATCGCCGCAGAGGTGTGAGCATCGGTGCTGAAGGTTGCGGGAATCGTGATGCGCCCTTCCCGACCGAGGACGATCGTCGAATTCGCGGAGGCGCTCGCGGAGGCGTTGATATAGACGACGTCACCGAAGAGGCTGAGGTTACCCTTGCGCACGTCGAGCGCAAACATCCCCGCCGAGTTCAGCTTGGCGAGGTACTGCTGGGGCGTCACGTGCACGCTGCCCACGATGAAGTGCGGCGGACGGGGTGAGCGCCCGGTGGTCGGGACGACGAACTGATAATCGGCGTTGAGGCTAGCGCCCCAAATATAGGGCGCGACGGTGATGTGCGTCCTGCCGTCGTATTCCCGATCCATCAGCGTTGGTGAGGCGGCCGGCGCCGGCTCCGGTGTGGCCTCTTGCGCGCGAGCCTGCGCGGTCGCGGCGGCGAGTGCGAGAGCGAACGCTGCACAAGCCCAGCGAAAGCGCGTCGACGAAGTCATGATGATGCTACCCGATTCCTTTCTCGCAGATTGTAGAAGGTCAGTTCCTTCTTGTCTATCCGAAATGCGCAAGCCCCTTTGCCATTCCGGGATAACGCCGAGGTCGGGGCTCTGTTACGATGAGGGCGTTATGCCGGTGTGGTACAGCGCTCGCATTGGGGTCACGCCTGTTGCCGCGGGCGTTCCTTACGACGTGCTGGCAGGCCGAGTCCTGGAGTTCGTGCTCCAGGCAGCGATCGCCGTCGCCGCCGATCAGTTTGAGTGGGAGCACGAGGAGCTTCGGCGCGACGGCCTGACCGCGATCGAGTTCTTCCGCGAGGATAAGGCGCTCTGGTGGGATCGCGAGTGCTTCGAGGCCGAGGCGGCCGATCCCGAGCACAACGAATTCGATTCGTCGTTCTTCGATCGGCTCGACGGCGATCTGCGAACCCGGCTGAAGCGGGCCGGCTACGAAGTCCCGTCGCTGATCGCGTGCACGAAAGCGCTTTACGCCGAGATCGCGGCGGACGTCGCCGATCGGTGCGCCGGCGCGTGCGCGAGCCTGCTCCTGGAGATTCTCGCCAGCTAACGAGCAGCGGCGCCTTTTCGGCGCCGCTGCGATCGATTGCTCTGCCCTTACGCTAGTGCGAAGAGGGCGCGATCCAGAGGGTCGAATCTTTCCATTTCACCTTGACGGGGACGCACGAAGTCACTTGCTTTCCCGAGTACGTCACGTCGTTGTAGAGCGCAAGGTGGTGTTGGATCTCCACACCCGGTGCGAAGTCGCCGTAGTCGGTAACGGTGCGCAAGAAGTTCTGCGCCGAGTTGCGATAGCCGACGGCAAAGGTGATCTGCTCTGCGTTTTTCTTACCGTAGATGATGTAGTCGATCTGCGTCCCGCCGGCCTTGTGGCTGAGCGGCTTCGGGGATATGATGAAGCAGTTCTTGACGAGAACTGGTGCAGCGGCGAGCGCCGGCGCCATCGCCACGCTCGCGATTGCCCCGCTCAAAGCGATGACGGTACCGATACGGCCGAGGGTCTTCATTGCGGTTTTGGGTCTCCTTTCAGGGAAGGCTCCGCGAGGACACTTTGCAAAAGAGGTTAGGTTTCGAATTCGGGTATCCTGCAAGCGAGCGTAATCTCGCCTTTGATCTCGACCGGAAAGTTGACGGAGCGGGCGATGAAGCAGAGGCGATGCGCTTCCTCGTGCAGGGCGAGCGCCCGCGCCCGGTCTCCCTCGGGAACGATCGTTACCACCGGACGCAACTCGACGCGCCGAAATTCGCCCGAGCCGTCGGTGTTTTCGCACATCGTTCCGATCGCCTCATCCTCATAGCGGAGGACGACGATCCCCTGGGTCGAGCAGAGATGCAGATACCAAAGCATGTGGCAGGCGGAGAGGCTTGCGACGAGCAGCTCTTCGGGGTTGTGGCGGCTCGGGTCTCCGCGGAAGGCCGGATCGCTCGACCCCGCAATCGCCGCTTTGCCCGGAGAAACGATCGTGAAG
This sequence comes from Candidatus Cybelea sp., assembly GCA_036521295.1. Classification (GTDB taxonomy): domain Bacteria; phylum Vulcanimicrobiota; class Vulcanimicrobiia; order Vulcanimicrobiales; family Vulcanimicrobiaceae; genus Cybelea. The sequence continues at coordinate 3,117 of DATDIA010000008.1, forward strand.
TCGCGCCGATAGCTACGGTAGTTCGCCGTGCCTTCGCCATCTGCGGTCCACTGCAGGCTCGTTGCGTAGCAATGATTCTTCACGGCGTTATCATAGCACTAGAGAGGCCGCGTTCTTCGGAGATTTGAAGAGTCGGCCGATGCGCGTGACCACGTTGAACGCAAACGGAATCCGCTCCGCGGGGCGACGCGGCCTTTTTGCGTGGGCCGCAAAGCTCGATGCCGACGTCATCTGCCTGCAAGAGACGCGCGCGCAGGAGCATCAACTCTCGGCCGAGGCGTCGGCGCTCGCCGGCTATACCGGTTACTTCGTCGACGCGCGCCGGCGAGGATACAGCGGCGTTGCAATCTACTCTCGTCTCGAACCGGTCTCGGTGCGGCGCACGCTCGGGTGGGATGACATGGACGCCGAGGGGCGCTTCATCCAAGCGGATTTCGGATCGGTCAGCGTCTCATCGCTCTACGTGCCGTCAGGGATCAGCGGGCCGGCACGACAAGCCTTCAAAATGGATTTCCTCGAGCGGTTGCTCGTCGTGCTGACGAGCCTTCGCCACTCCGGCCGCAGCCAGATCGTCTGCGGCGATTTCAACATCGCCCACAAGCCTCCCGACACGTACAATCCCGCGCGCAACGCCCTGATTACCGGCTTTCTCCCCGAAGAGCGCGCGTGGCTCGACACGCTCGTCGAGAAGGCCGGTTGGGTCGACGCGTTTCGCGTCGTCAATCGCGAAGCCGGGCAGTACACGTGGTGGTCGAACTGGCCGGCGGCCTGGGCCCGCAATCTCGGCTGGCGCATCGACTATCAGCTCGTCACGCCCGACGTAGCAGGCCGCGTCGCGCGGGCTTCCATCTACAAAGACGAACGTTTCAGCGACCACGCGCCTCTGACGGTCGACTACGATTCTTAGCTCGCAGTATCACCTGCGGAGCGATCCGCTCCGGCGAGCGCACTTCCTACGCGATAGCGCACGTGGATTACACCGTTTCCGAAACGGCGCGTCTCGAGGAGCTCGAGATTCCGTCGTAAGGCGGCTGAGAATGCCGGCTTTCCGCCCCCGACGATTACCGGATTGAGAAACAAGTGACATTCGTCGACGAGATCGGCTTC
>DATDIA010000009.1:0-7436 GCA_036521295.1 Candidatus Cybelea sp.
ATATTCACGGAGCCGGCAATGACGCCGTCTACCATTTCCTTCGGCTCGCGTACGTCCAGCAAGAACGGAGCGGCGCCGTTATCGAGGCGCCGCTCGAGCTCTTCAGCCAATATCGACTTCACTAACAGCGCTTCATGATACCGACGAGGATGTAATTCAATGACCTGATGATCTTGTCGTAGCAGCGCCCTTGCAGATTGAGCGATTTGTACTGCTGAGTGCTCTTACCGTTCGACGGCGTAAGCGAAGTTGGAGTAATCGTCAGCGTGTCGGACGAGTGAACGGTGTTGAGGAGCAAGTACGAGTTCGTGCTCAGTGGTGCCTGAACGAGGCCGCTTTCGTTTTTGGTTTGCGCGACTTGAGCTTTCTGCGTTGCGCTGCTACTGCCCGTGGCGACGTAATCGTAATTGAGAGTCAGCGGCCAGGTGAGCGTCGCCTGAGACGTCGCCGCACGGCCTTTCGTCGTGGTCACCGTCCGCGACGTAACGGAGGACTGTTGCGTAATGTCCTGTAGGAATTGGCTCGGCGTCACGTCGATTTTCTGGACGTTCGAAAATCGAACGGTCTGCGCCACTCGCGTATCGATCCGACCCTGCGACGTAATAACGTAACCGTTGAGGCTAACGGGATGCATGGCGGTAACGGTGATGGTTCCAACCGTGGCGGAATTGTTCGACTTGACCTTTTGGATGACCGTCTGTGCCGGGGCGCTTGCCGTCCCGTTGCTAAGCAGCCTTCCAGATACGACCGACGAGCCATGGTCTTCATAAACGACGAGCGCCGCGTTGGCAGCGAAATAGTTATCATCGTTAAAGACCGACACGGTAATCGTATGCGGCTTCCCGTCGTCCAACTGTGCCGCAAACGGCGTTAGATTTATGCGGTACGGCACGAAGTTGAGCGTCTCCACGCCTGGTATCGGAACCCAAAGGTACGGATCGATGCCTCCGGTGTAGATCCATGGATAAATCGGTACGGCTCCCGCCGGCTGGCCATCGAGCGCGACTTCGCCTTCGCGAAACCCGGTATTCCCGCAATTATCGAGCTTCGACGCGAGGTCGTTGGGAAAGCACGTATACCAAAACTCGTCTCCGCCCTGCGATTCCAAGAAGACGTCGAGATAAGCAGCGTCGACGTTGGTGGGAAACGTGAAGGTCCCGGTCATCTGATCGGTAGGCGTGTCCAGGTAAACGTAGCCCCCGTCAGGGCCGCCTGAAAGCGGATAGACTGCATCGGCAACCGGCGGCGCTTTATACTTGCTGGTCGCAGGATAGAAGTCGAGCTGCGCCCGTCCGTATATAATTCCGGTGTATTGTGAATTGACGATATTATAAACGGAGGCCTGACCGATCGAGGACCGAGAGAAAATTGGCGCGTATTCGGTCACATCACGCTCGATCGTCCACTGCGGACTAGTATTTGAACCAGGCTCCGCGGTCGTGCCGAAGAAAACGTTTGTGGCATTCACCCAAATCGCGCCGGTACGGTCGAATTGGACTCCAGCAGTAACCCGGAAGTTCACGCGAAGCACGATTTTGGCGTATGGACCGGGACAGTTCGCCGGCGGCTTGTACCTAAATGGGTGGTCCGCGTAATCGGCAAATTTGCCGACCGGCAGACCGCCTTTTGTCAACGGCGGCGTATGCGGAGTAAAGAGCACGTCTACGCACGGCGCCTCGTTAGGCACGCTTACTGGAGGAACGGCGGTCACCGGATAACCGGCCGCTCCGAACGCTTTTGATGCTTTCGACATCGCCCCCGCTCGAATCAACGCACGAATCCGCTGCATCGCGCGCTCCGGCGAGAGCGCCCCGCTGGTAAGCGACGCGGGTACCCCCGCGCTCGTCCCTGGGAGCGACGGAGCCAATCCGCTGCGCCCTCCGCAGGCCGATAAAAGGACGCCGAACGACGCTGCAAGCACGATCGGCAGGAAGCGAGCTCCGATACGCATCACGCACCTCCGTAGCAATGAATTTCGCGGAGCGTTCAGCGGCCTGCCCGGCAATTCCCAGCAATCGGTTGCCGCCTCAAGCGGCGCCCCATTCGACAAGCTCAGGATGATACAAGACCTGGCTCAGGCTGACACACTATTTGGGTCGCGACGGTTATGGGGAAGGGAGGCCGACAATGAACGTTCGCAGGCTTAATCACGCGGTGCTGCGCGTGCGAGATCTCGACCGCAGCCTCGCTTTCTACGCCGAGGTGCTGGGGCTCGAGCTCATCGCTAGGATAGGAAACGCGATGGCGTTCATGAGGGCACCCGGTTCGGAGAATCACCACGATTTGGGCTTGGCGCGAGTCGGCCCAAACGCACCGCCGCCAAACGAGCGAGGCGTCGGGCTCTACCATCTGGCGTGGGAGGTCGACGAGATCGAAGCGCTCCGCGAAGCCCGCGATGCGCTCGAGAGCAACGGCACGTTGAGCGGCGCGAGCGATCATGGCGCGACGAAATCGATCTACGGATACGATCCCGACGGCAACGAGTTCGAAGTCATGTGGATGGTTCCGCGCGAGCATCGGGGCGAGTACGAGAATGCGGCACCGACACGCCCGCTCGACCTCGACGGCGAAATCGCGCGTTGGAGCACGTGGTCTAAGAGCTCGGTCTGACGTCGAGCGGCGAACCTTCGCACATGCGCTCCCTATTGGTCATCATCGCGACCGCGATGTATCTTGGGTTGTCGATCGCCGTCGAGGGTGGATTTGCCGCTTTTTTCTCTCAGCCCGCTTTGGTTGCTCTCGCCGTCGTCTTCCTTGCCGCCGCGATTGCTGCAATCTTCGCAGGCGGCGGACTCTCGGCCGGCGAGCGTGAGGATCGCTCGAATCGCTGGGTCCTCGTCCCGTTTGCGCTCGTCGGTCTCGCGCTCGGATTCGTACCGGCATATAGCGATCGAATCGGTTTTCTGACGCTAGACGGCAACGCCATACGTTGGCTCGGCGTACTGCTCTGCGCCGCTGGGAGCGTTTTGCGAATTTGGCCGGTCTTCGTACTCGGCAATCGCTTCAGTGGGCTGGTCGCAATTCAGCCGATGCATCAACTGGTGACGACCGGCATTTACGGCTTCATCCGTCATCCCAGCTATGCCGGACTGCTCATCGGCTCCGCCGGATGGAGCCTTGCCTTCCGTTCTGGTGCGGGATTGATTCTTACGGCGTTGCTTGTCCCTGTGGTCTTGAGCCGCATCCGCTCCGAAGAGGCTCTGCTTGGGCGATATTTTGGACCTGCATACGACGCCTATCGCGCACGCACGTCACGTTTGCTTCCTGGAATTTTTTGAGCCTACATCGGAACGTCAATGCCGAGCTTTGCAAGCGCGTCTGCCGGGATGCCGAGCGTCGACGTGACGGAGCGCGCGTTTCGCTTCAACACGATAAAGAACCCACGTCGCCATGCGTTCCAAAGTCCGCGATCCCTGGGCACGATTTGGGGATCGGCGGCGTAGTAGGTGGTATCATCGCCGCCGATGTGAAGCCCCGCGGCGGCACAACTGTGAATGATCCGCGCGATATCGATCTTCTCCATGAAACCAAAGCGCGCCGTCACCCGCACGAGGCTTTCCGACAGCCACTGAACGTTGACGCGGCGCTCGCTCGTGACGTAAGGATCCGTGGTCGGAATGATCGTGAGCAGCACGATTTTTTCGTCGATGCTATGCGTGCGGCCCCAGTGATGACAAAGTACGAACGGAACCCCTTGCGGATCTGCCGTTAGAAAGACCGCGGTGCCGTGCTGCGGGACCCCCAGACGCCCGTGCACTTGAAGAAGAAACTCTTCGACGGGCTGCGATTCTTCGACTTGCACCTCCGCGATGCGACGGCGGCCTGCGCGCCAGACGCTGGCGATCATAAACACGATGGCGCTGATAAGCAGCGGAATCCATCCGCCTTCAAGGACCTTCGGCAAGCCGCCGATGACGAAGAGCATCTCGAGCGCCAAGAATGGTATCGTCGCAAGGAGTGCAACGGGCAAACTCCACGCGAGCTTCCCCCGGACGACCTCAAAATAGGCAATCGAAGTCACGACCATCGTTGCGGCCACCGCCAAGCCGTACGCGTTGGCGAGGCGCGTTGAGCTATGAAATCCGATCACGAGCGCGATGCATGCGATCGCTAAGAGCCGATTGATGAACGGGACGTAGACTTGGCCGCGATGCGCTACCGACGTATAGATGACTCGCATCCGCGGAATGAAGCCCAGGCTGATACCTTGCTTCGTGAGCGTGAAAACTCCCGAGATCAGCGCTTGTGATGCGATGATCGTTGCGATGGTCGCGATCGCAACCATCGGGTAGAGCGCCGCGCGAGGTATCAGAAGATAGAACGGATTCTGCAGCGCCCGCGGATCGGAAAGGACGAGCCCGCCTTGCCCGAGATAGTTGAGCGCCAGCGCGGGGAAGACCGCGACCGACCACGCAAGCGCGATCGGAGCTCGACCGAAATGCGACATATCGGCATAAAGTGCTTCGACACCCGAAACGCAGAGCACGACCGCTCCGAAGATCAGGACTACGGCAACGCCGTGATGGGCGAAGAACCGCAAAATGTGGGTTGGATCGATAGCCCAAAGCACGCCGGGATGCCGAATGATTCCGAAAACGCCGGCCGCGGCGATAGCCACGAACCACGTCAACATGATTGGACCGAAAATCGAGCCGATGCGCTGGGTTCCGCGCCTCTGAAAGAGAAACAGCCCAGCCAGAATCCCAACGGCCAAGGGAACGACGAAGGCGTTGGCGTCCGGAGTCGCCACGTTCAGCCCTTCAACCGAGGATAATACCGAGACCGCCGGCGTGATGACGCCGTCGCCGAACAGCATACCCGCTCCCAAAATCACAAGTAGCGTCAACCAAGTTGCCTTTGGCAATACGCCGCGGTTGACGGGCGGCAACACGAACGCGAGCAGGGCCAGTATCCCTCCTTCGCCATCATGCGCAACGCGCATAATCATACCGATGTAGCGGACGAAGACGATTAGGATCAGCGACCAGAGAATTAAGCTGACAACGCCGAGCACATTTTCTTGCGTCGGCGCGACTTTGAGTAGGCTCACGAAGCACTGCCGGAATGCGTAGAGCGGGCTGGTGCCGATGTCGCCAAAGACGATGCCGAGCGCCGCTAAAGCAAGCGACGCACGAATCGTTCGGTGCTGTTCCTCCCGCCGGTCACCGCTCTCGACCGCTCGGGCGGCTTGCTCCAACATGGGACGTCTTTACCCCCGTACGCGCGGCACGCCCCCGTGCCCCCATCGCTCAATCCTTCATATGCTCGAAGTGGCCGCCTCGGCCTCACGTACGATGCGCTTAGCCATTGCTCCGAACACCAACGCGTGAAACGGCGCCACCGCGTACCAGTAGAAGTAACCCCAAACGCCACGCGGCTCGAAGAACGCCGTTTGGACCAGCGTGCTCGTCGCGCTGCTGCGCGGCTGCACTTCGAACTGTAGCCAGGCCCGGCCCGGCAGGCGCATCTCGGCACGCAACCGCAGCAAACGATCCGGTTCGCTCGCCTCGACGCGCCAGAAATCCACAGCGTCGCCGACGCGCAGATCGCTTGCCGAGCGTCGCCCCCTGCGCAAGCCGCTGCCACCGACCCAGCTATCCATCCATCCGCGAACGCGCCACAGGTTATTCGCGGCGAGCCACCCGCGCTCGCCGCCAAGTGACGAGCAGATCGCGGCCACGCGCACGGCCGGAGCGTTTGCGTCGCGCGCGCGCCGGTCGATCAACATGCCTTCGCTCAGCCCGGCGAAATCGCCGGGCGGCGTCTGGGCCGCAAACGCGTCGAACCAGGTGGATTCCCGGCCGGCGCTTTTCGAGCGATCGAGCGCGCTGCGCACGGCCTGGTCGAAGCCCATCGGTCGAATAAGCGGAAAATCTCGCGCCGCGGCTTCGTCGCGCACGATTACCTCGTTGTGCAGCCCTTTGATGAGCGGTTGCGCAAGCTTTGCAGGAATCGGCGTAATCAGATGCACCCAATACGACGAGAGTTTCGGCGTGAACAGCGGCACGACGATGACGTGCCGCTTCAGCCCTCGGATCGCCGCGTACCGAAGCATCATCTCGCGATACGTCACAACGTCGCGCCCGCCGATTTCGTAGATTCGGCTTTGCTGCGACAGCGAAAGCGCCGCGATCAGGTAGGCGAGCACGTCGCGGATTCCGATCGGCTGACAGCGCGTGGCGACCCAGCGAGGGGCGATCATCACGGGTAAGCGATCGGTGAGATAGCGCGTCATCTCGAAGCTGATCGACCCGCTGCCGATGATTTGTGCGGCGCGAAACTCGATGACCGGTACGCCCGTTTCGCGCAGCGCGCTTCCCACTTCATGCCGGCTGCGCAGATGCGGCGAAAGGGCGTCACGCTCGTCGCCCAATCCTCCGAGATAGACGATCACCTTTACGTTGGCCGTTCGAGCGGCTTGCGCGAAGCGTCGCGCGGTTCGCCGATCCACCTCGGCAAAACTCGCGGTCGATGCCATCGAATGCACGAGATAGTAGGCGGCATCGCATCCGCTCAACGCCGCGACGAGCGCCGAGGTATCGTCGAGATTGCCCTCCACAATCTCGACGCTTTCGCCAAAGCGTCCTCGCAGACGGCCGGATCCACGCGCGAGGCAGCGAACGGTGTGCCCGGCATCGCGCAAACGAGGGACTAAGCGGCCACCGATGTAGCCGGTCGCTCCGGTGACCAAAACCCGCATGCTCGTCGTCTTTTACGCGCACGACGTAAAAAGACTTCCCGTAGCGGTTGCGCCGAGCTCAAAGTTTTGCGTCGCGCGGCAGATTGCACACCCACCATACCCACGCGATGAAGACGACCTGCAGCGGAAGCCGTAGGTAGAACAACCATTCGTTGCCGAGGTCGGAATAGAGTTCGGGGTGTCGAGCCATTTGAATATTTGCGGGAAAGACGGCGATCAGGAGCGCGATAAGGCCGATCCCGGCGAACGTTCGAAGGCTTGGAACGAGCAAGCCGATTCCACCAAGAATTTCGCAACACCCGCTGATTCGGACGATGAGCGCATGCGCCGGAAGCCACGGCGGAACGATCCGCATGTAAAACGCCGGATGCAGAAAGTGGTTGCTCCCTGCCGCAATGAAGAATGCTACGACTAAAATCAACGCGACGCGCCGCCAAAGGTTCACCGACCTTGGGGCGAGGGATAGCTCGCAAGCAGCGGTGCGAAATGATCGCGTAGCGGGAGCGCGATCAAGAACCAGCACACCGTCAGGATCAGACCGGGAAAGATTCCCATAGGCATCATCGTGAGATGGAACGCCAGGATGTTGTAGAGAATTGCGGCAGACACGACCAGTGCGAGCGGAACGAAACGGTTTGCGAGCAGCGCGAGGCCCGCGATGAGTTGGATTCCATCCACGAAGAGCACGAAGTGCGATTGGAAAATAACGTTTTGAAACTGACCGGCGAGGCCGGGC
>DATDIA010000010.1:0-8676 GCA_036521295.1 Candidatus Cybelea sp.
GTGCGATCTACGATCCCAAGACTATGACGTGGTCTCCGCTCGGACATCCGAAAGGCTGGGCGTACATCGGCGATTCGCCGGCGAGCATCCTTGCCGATGGCCGATTCTTCCTCGCCCAAAAACTCACGCAGAAGGCCGCCGCGTTGAATCCGGCGACGCTGCAGTGGACGAAGATGGGAACCGCCGGAAAGGCCGACTTCAATTCAGAAGAAGGCTATACGCTGATGCCGGATGGGACGATTCTGACCGAAGACGTCAAGAACGCGCCCAACTCCGAGCGCTATAATCCCGCGACGCAGAAGTGGACGAGTGCCGGATCGACGGTCGTCGATCTCCATTCGCCGACCGACGTTCAAGGGTGTCTGCGTTACGGTCCCAAAGCGAAGGATTGCTACTACCCGCCCGGCGAGATCGGTCCGGCCATGTTGCGCCCCGATGGAACGGTGTTTGCAACCGGTTCCGGCTCGGGCCCTAACGGTTACGGCGCCGGACACACGGCGATTTTCCATCCCTCCGGAAGCGGCGGCAGCTGGTCGGCCGGACCGGACTTTCCCAACGGCGACAACGCCGGCGACTCCTACGCTGCGCTCGAGCCGAGCGGCAACGTCTTGGTCTTCGGCGAGAGCAGCGCGCTCTACGAATGGAATGGCACGACGTTTACGACGGTCAACGGCGCGTCGGTTACCGGGGCGCCCATCTTATTGCCGACCGGACAAGTCATCATGTTCGGATACTCGGGCGTCGTTCTCTACACGCCATCGGGATCGCCTAAAGCGAGCTGGGCGCCGACGATCAAGACGTACCCAGCCACCCTTGTCGCCGGCACGACTTACAAGATCACGGGCACGCAGTTCAACGGCCTCGGACAGGCGATGTCATTTGGCGACGAGTTCCAAAACGCGACGAACTATCCGCTGGTGCGCATCACGAACAAGGCAAACGGCGCCGTATTCTACGCGCGCACGCACGATCACAGCACGATGGGCGTCGCGACCGGTTCGAAGCGAGTGTGGACCTACTTCGATGTGCCCAAAGGCATCCATTCGGGCGTGAGCACGCTGGAAGTGGTCGCCAACGGCATCGCGTCCAAGCCGGTCAGCACGAGCGTCTCGAGCAAGCGCCGGCCCTAATCAAATCTTTCTCTCAGGTGCGGCGCTCGCGCCGGCGCTCGAATTTGCCAGAAAGAAAGGAATCGCACATAACTGAAGCAGTGTTGAAAAGAGTACGAGCGCTACAATAGATCGGTCGAGAAGGACGCCGCTGATCGCGCTGCCGGCAAACCAGGCCGAACCAAAGATGAGATCGTAGAGTCCGAAGCTCGTCGCTCTTCTTCGCTGCGCGAGCACCCCTGCGATCAATGCAAGCAGGAGCGCGTCCTGGACCGCAATCCCCACTCCCCACAGCGCCACGCCGGCTTCGGCCGCGGCTCCGCGTCCTAGAAAAGCGAGCGGCGTCGCCGCCGACGTCACCGCGATCGCTATTCCAATGACTGGATTGCCGATCCGATCGAAAAGGCGTCCGAGGAGCGGCGCACCGATCGCGCCGACCGCCATGGCAACCGCAAACCAGATCGAGATCGCGGCCACGCCGACGACGTGGTCGCGTTGGAAACGGAATGCAATTAACGCAAAGTCGACGTAACCCGCCGCAACGAGCGCTCCGCCGATGGCGTACCGGCGAAAAGCCGGCCAGTTCGCAATGGCCGGCTCGGTTCCGTTCTCATCGCTCGGCACGACGCTTCGCCCCGCCGCCGTTGCCAGCGCGAGAAAGGCCAACGCGAGCAATGCCGGAACCACGAGTACGCCGAAGCCGGTATGAAAACCGCCGCGCGCAATCGCAAAGGCGACGACGAGTGGTCCGACTGTCGCCCCGGTTTGATCGAGCGCCTCATTCAACCCAAAGACACGACCGCTTCCGAGGCTCCGGCCTGCTTTCGAAAGCAGCGCCGACGTCACCGGCTTTCGAATTCCGCGCCCCACGCGCTCGCCAATCATCAGACCGGCTGCGGCCGGCCAGCTTCCCACCAGCGCAAGTGCCGGCACGCAAAGCAGGTTGATCGCGTAACCCACCCACACGTCGAGCCAATACAAACCGGTACGGTCGGCGACCAAGCCGGAAACGGAACGAATTGCGTATCCCGCCAACTCGCCGCCTCCGGCAATCACGCCGACCGCTGCGCCGCTCGCACCGAGATGGCCGAGAAACGCGCCGGCCACGCCGCGTCCGCCCTCGTACGTGAAATCAGCAAAGAGGTTCACGACGCCCATGAGAAGGACGAAGCGTAGCGCACGCTCTTTCACGCCCCCGCTATTCCCGGCGTCGCAATGAGTTACTTCCCTGGTGCAGCGAATACGGCTCGATGGCGACAAAGTATCGTTATGGGGAGATGACGTGGCCGGAGGTCAAAGCGGCTGCGGCGCGTTCGTGCGTTGCGATCGTCCCGATCGCTACGTTGGAAGATCACGGGCTGCACCTTCCAATCGATACCGATCTGCTGCTTTGCGCGAGCGTGTGCGAGCTAGCGGCCTCGCGCGCGGCGGACCGAACGGTGCTCGTCCCGCCGATTAATCACGGGTACAGTCCGCATCACATGGATTTCCCCGGCGCTATCACCATCGGGCCGCATACGCTCATCGACTACGGGCTGGACGTATGTAAAAGCCTCGCGCATCATGGTTTCAAGCGGATCCTCATCGTCAACGGCCACGGCAGCAACGCGCCGTTCATCGACATCATCGCGCGCCTTTGCGTCGTGCAGACCGGCGTACTCGCCGCTGCGGTGAGCTACTGGGCGGCACCGGGCGTACGTGAAGTTGCGAATTCACTGCGCGAATCGGAGCCGATCGGCGGGATGAATCACGCGTGCGAATTCGAGACATCGCTCTATCTTGCGCTGCGTCCCGATCTCGTCGACATGAAGCAGGCCGTGCACGAGCTTTCGCACCGTCCCTCAAAGAACTATTGGACGGACCTCGTCGCCGGCGAAGGCCCGCTCTTGATGATGGAGCACTGGAGCCGGCTGAGCGAGAGCGGCGTGATGGGCGACCCGACTAAGGCGACCGCGGAGAAGGGGAGGGCGCTGCTCGAAGCGGCCGCCAACGGTATCGTCGAGCTCGTCGACGAGCTGCTCGCACGCGAAAGCCCTCAACGCATCGATCATCATTAGATGCACCGGTTTCTCGCGCTGGTTCTGTTCGCAGCGACCGCGCTTTGCGGCTGCACGCGCGTGCACTCGAGCGGCGGCACCCGTAACGCTTGGACGATTCCCGGCGTGTTGCGAATCGCGCAGCGCGAAGATCCCGACAACCTCAACCTCTTGCTCGGAACGGAGACGGTCGACATCGATATCTCTGCGTTCTGGGGCGCGTACCTGTTCCGCTGGAGCGACCGCAACGAGCTCGCCCCCGAGCTTGCAACCGTCGAGCCGACTCACGCCAACGGTGGCATCAGCCGAAATGGGCTGCGCATTGCGTACCGTTTGCGAAGCAACGTCAAGTGGCAAGACGGCGCACCCTTTACCGCCGACGACGTAATTTACTCGTGGCAGCAGATGCTCAATCCGCGCAACATGATCGTCAGCCGCGTCGGATACGACGTGATCTCGAGCATCGACCGCGTCGACGCGCACACGATTGTCGTGCACCTCAAGCGCCCCTTCGCACCCTTCGTGAACACTTTCTTTGCGCCCGCCAATCATCCCGACGTGATACTGCCCAAACATCTTCTCGCGGGCTATTCCGACATCAACCATGTTGCCTACAACGCGCTGCCGATAGGAACTGGGCCTTTTCGCATCGTCGCTTACGATCGCAGCTCCCGCGTCGAGATGGTCGCCAACGACGCATACTGGCGCGGACCGCCGCATCTTCGGCGCATCGACTTTCGCATCGTGGGAAACGACGAAACCATGTTAGCGCAGCTGAGTTCGCACGACATCGACTTCTTCTACCGTGCCCCCGAATCGCTCGCACCGGAGCTGCGCGGTATTCCCGGCACGCGCATCGTCATGACCCCGATCGATCGTTTCACCGACGTTGGTCTCAACGCGTCGGTTCCCGGTCTGAACGACGTACGCGTGCGCCGCGCGCTCGCCTATGCAATTGATAAGCAAACACTGATCGATAAAGTGATGCACGGCGTCGCGGTGCCCGGCAGCTCGCTCCACCCGTCGTTTTCTTGGAGCTACAATCCGGACGTGCAGCGGTATCCGTTCGACCCCGCACGCGCCGCCAAGCTGCTCGCAGAAGCGGGATGGCCTCCCGGCAGGCTGCAGCTGGTGCTGGTGAGTTTCACCGGCTCGGGCACCATGACCGCCGCCGAGGAGCTCTTGCAGCAGCAGTGGCGCCGCGTCGGCGTGGTCGTCTCGATCAAAAACTTTCCGTCGGGAAAGCTTTATGCGACGGCAGGAGCCGGGGGCATCGAGCAATCGGGTAAGTTCGATGCGGCGCTCGAAAACTGGGAAAACGGCACCGACCCTGACGACTCGATTCTCGTGATGTGCTCGATGGCGCCTCCCGCCGGCTGGAACATCTACCACTTCTGCAGTCCGCAGCTGGACGCCGCCGAAAGAACCGCATTAAGTACCTACGATCGTGCGCTGCGCGCGTCGGCCTACAAGCGCATCCAACAAATCGTCTCGCAAGAGCTGCCGTTCATCGTTCTCTGGTATCAAATGCAGCTCGACGCTATCAACACCGACTTTCGCGACTATCGGCCCGCGCACGCGGTCACACCGTTCTGGAACGTGTGGGATTGGTCGACCTAGGGGCCTCGATCCATCTTCGCGTCACCCGTTGGGTCGCGCTTGCGTCGGCACTGGCGTTCGCGCTGGCGCAAGCCCCAGCGCGCGCGTCGGTGGCCGAGACCTTCACGTTTACGGTCGCGCGAGCGCCGCATCCGCTCGCACTCGACCCGACGCTCGCAGACCCAGCTTGGGCTGCAGGGGAAGTACCCAACGGAGCCGGTCCGTGGGAGAACGTCACGACGCGGTCGCCGGTGCGCTTGACGACAACCGCCTATCTGCTCTACGACGACAAGAACCTCTACGTCGGCTTCAAAGCCGATCAAGCCGGCGCGCCGATCGTCGCGACGCAAACGACCAACGACGTCGGCTTCGGAATTGACGACTTCGTGGGCATCGGCGTCGACACGAGCGGCTCAGGGAGTCAAGTCTATTACTTTGAGACCACGCCGCGCGGCATCAAGTACGAACAAGCAAACGAGAACTCGCGGTTCCGTCCGCGCTGGAGCGCCGCCGGAAAAATTATCGATGGCTCGTGGAGCGCCGTCATGATCATCCCGCTCGACGTCATTCGAGTGCCGCGCGGCGGTAAGCAAAGCTGGCGCTTTCAATTCGTTCGCGGCATCGCCGCGCGCGGCGAGCACGTCTCGTGGGTCTGGGACCCGATCATGCAAGATGCTCCAAGCGGCACGTGGCCGCTCTTCAGTCCGGACCCTCGTTTCTGGCCCGCAGGCGAGCTCGACCTCGCCGCTTCGGCAGCCGCGCGGCCCAAGCCGAGGGCAGATATCTACGGGCTCGCGAGCATCGGCGAAGATCGCAACCTCTTCCAACAGGCCAACGGCACGTTCTTGCCGATGAACGCGCGTTGGATCGGCGGAGATGTGAGCTATCCGCTCACGCCGACCATTCGTTTTGTCGGCACGCTCAATCCCGATTTCTCAAACGTTGAGATCGATCAGCAGACGATCGTGCCGCAAGAGTTCCAGCGCCAACTCGTCGAGTACCGGCCCTTCTTCGCGCAAGGCGCGGCGTATATCAACGCCGATTCGAGCGTGCGCGCACCGGCTGGAACGAACACCCAGCCTCCTTTCCTCGTTTTTTACTCGCCGTCGGTCGGCCCGTTCGACAATGGCGCCAAAGTGGAGGGAACATTCGCCGAAAATGCTTTTGGCGCACTGACCTTTCACGGTTACGACGAGACGACCAACAACACGTTCACCGATCAAGCCTACGGTTTCCAACATGCCCTGCCGGGCGGCGCATTTACGTATTGGAGCGACGGCGTCTTCGCCAATCACAGCATCGCCGGCACGGACGACACAATCGAAAACGGCTTCGAATCGCGCAACCTTCAGAACGGGATGATTTACTTTTTCGACTCCGCTTTTGAAAACGGCTCGTGGGTGCCGCAAGGACACGCCGATCTCACGCAATTCTTCGTCGATCGCCACAAGGGCAACTTCGAGCTCAACGGCGGCTACCTCGACGTTTCACCAAACTACAACCCGATCGACGGCTATACGCCGAACTCCGACATTCGCGGACCCCAGTTTTTCACCGATCTCAGCGGCGCATCGCCGGCTATCAAGAACTATACGCTCTTCTTTACCGCCGATCGCTTTCTCGACGAGTCGGGTGCCGTACATCAAGCCGATCTGCAATACTTCGTCACCGCAGTCTTCAAGGATCAATTCTCACTCGACGGCGCCGGTGCAGCGGTCGGCGAATTGCGCTCCTATTCGATCCCGGAGGGCCCGGGCTGCAGCGGCCCGATCCTTTTTCAATCGAGCTTCACCGGCTATCCCTGCTATCTCGACGGCGTGACGCAGCCGTTCCACCTTTATCAGATTCCGGTAGGCTATCGGGACGGCACCCCGACTCCGATTGACACGAACTATTCTTGGGGACCGTTCGGCGACAGCTACGCGCATCTGTTCACGATCGTCACGAGCCGGCCGCTCTCGCACGGACTCACCCTTGGCTTGGAGTACGACGGTACGTACGAGCGCGCGTTCTCCGACGGCGTTCTCGATTCGCAATGGCTGCGGCGGATCTCGCTCGGTTACAACATCAGCAGCGAGAGTACGGTCAGCGTCGAGCTGCGCGATATCAACGGTTATGGCGGCTTCGCAACGCAAATCGGTAACAACCTCGCCGTCGGATTCCACGAACGGTTCGCCACCGGCAACGAGCTCTACGTCAACTATGGAAGCCCGGCCGCCGGAGCGACGCTCGACCGTCTGATCGTCAAGTTCGTCTTCCACGCCGGCGCCGACACCGGCACGTAGCTCTTAGTCGAGAAGTTGGACTTTGCCGCTGCCGAGCTGATAGACCGCGCCCACGACGAGGAGACGGCCCGATTTCACGCCGGTTGCCAAAACGGAGGACGTGGTCCGAAGCGTAGCGACGGCTGCACGTACGTTGGCTTCGACTGCCGCCATCTCGGTGCCGTGCGCTTTCACGACGCTTTCAATCCCGGGACTCATGAGCCGTTCGATGGTCGAAAGATGTACGGGGAGGGACTTTTTCGTTTCGATGGCCGTGTAGACTGCTTTGACGGCGCCGCAGTTTTGATGGCCAAGTACCATGATGAGCCTCGTTCCGAGGTGCTCGATGGCGTATTCGATGGACGCGGTGACGAGGTCGTCCGGATAGTTCCCGGCAACCCGCGCAATAAACAGATCGCCTATTCCTTGAACGAAGATCAGATTGGGAACGACGCGGGAATCGGAGCAACTTAGAATCGCCGCAAACGGCGCCTGGCTTTCCGTGAGCAGCTCGCGCTTTTCGGCGACCGCGCTGGTCGTTGGAATATCGTTGTTGACGAAACGTTCGTTTCCGGACATCAGCCTCGCGAGGCCCTCTTTGGGATCGACGCTCGGACCGGCGGGCTCTGCGCTACGGCCCCGCCTCGGAAGCCCCCCGCCGATTACCGCGAGAGAGCCGGCTAAGAAGGCGGCGCGATTGAATTCGGTGTGACCTGACATGTCAGTTCTTGTTCGGCGTCATGAACATCCGCCCATGCGGATAATCGAAGACGTAATCGAAATGCTTGAGGAAATCGTAGCCGAGCAGCACGTCGTTCGATGGAAAGCCCCACTCGCAGGCGGCCTGATCGGCGTAGGTGATTGGTCCGATCGTAAGGCTGTCCAGATTTCCGCATCCCATGATCTTGACGTGGTACTTCTTGATGATGTCGCGGCTGATGATGACGATTCCTGGGTTCCCCGTATCGAGCATAGCATTTACCGCAATGCTCTTATTGAGCATCATCGGTATTGCCGGAACGCCTTGCGAGAGGTCGACGATCAGTGCTAGCCCCCTGGTGTTTGTGACGTCCGTAGACGAATCGAGGATCGTCAACTTCGAGCCATAGACATCGAGCTTGACGACGGCGCCGGCAAAAAGATCGTAGCCGATCAATCCGTCGTAGCCCTTCCAATCGAGGCCGCGGTAATCGTGCGCGCGGAAGTCCTGCGAATAAACGAGCACGTTGTGAAGCGTTGCTCCGCCCAGCGCAATACTGCGAACGCTCCGGACGCGCGTCGGGACTGCACCTCGCAACGTCTGCGCCTCGGTACTGCCGTGGAGCGCCGGGGCTTTCACTCGGTCGGCGAATTCGTCGTCGAAGACGATTCCGTCTGCTCCGGTGTCGAGGATGAAGCGGCCGCCGACGCCGTTGACCGTTGCGTCAACTAAAATGCGCTCGTGGGTCAAGGTGATCGGCACGGGATCGCTGTTCGAGAAGGTCCACGCAGCCCCGGCCGCAGGCGGGTGGAGTTCTTCTGAGCTCACCGGCACGTTCGGCTCAAAGGCATCGTATGCGAACAGCGATTTATCGTCGTTGAGCCGATACGCCGAGATCATCTTCTTCCCGGCCACGACGTCGCGATAGGCAACGATATGAACCGTCGTCTCGTACGAACCTCCGGGAT
>DATDIA010000011.1:0-4392 GCA_036521295.1 Candidatus Cybelea sp.
GATGACGCCATCGAGAACCGGCTTCATCCGTTCCCACATCCGAGGGAAGACGCTCTGCCCTCCCGCGCCGTCGACGAAAGAGGCGGTCCAGCCGTCAAAAACCGCAGGCGCGCCGGCGGCGAACGACGCGGCTGCGGGTGCCGCGGTCGAAGGTTCCGCTCCCCACACTTTGATTTCCGGCTTAAACGCACGTACGGCACTCCCAACGCCCGTGACCAGTCCGCCGCCCCCGATCGCCGCGATGACTGCGACCGTATCGGGCGCGTCTTCGAGTATCTCTAGGCCCATGGTCGCGTGTCCGGCGATGAAGTTGTCGTCATCGAAGGGGTGAATGAACGTTCCCTCGACGCCCGGATAGGCACGATCTTCCAGCGCCTTCCAACAGACGTCGTACGGTGCCAGGACGAGTCGAGCTCCCAGTGCGCGCATGCGTTCGAGTTTTGATTCAGGCGCGGTTTCGATCGCCACCACGGTGCACTGCACGCCCGCGCGGCGGGCCGCATAGGCCACTCCTTGCCCTGCGTTCCCCGCGCTAATGGTCCAGACGCCGCGGGATCGCTGGGTCGGCGCTAGTGCCGCAACTGCATTGGCCGCGCCACGCAACTTGTAGGCGTTGATGGGCTGCAGATTCTCGAGCTTAAGGCGTACGTCGGGACGGCCGGGCCCCAGCTCCAGCCGAACGAGCGGAGTCCGCACGATCGTTCCGGCGATGCGCTCACGCGCAGCCTCAATGGATTGGAGTTCGATCGGTCGGACCGAAGGGAGCTGCATCGACTACGCCGTCCAATCCAGCATTGCGTTCCATTCAGGTTTTGGAAAGTGCTGTTTCGATTTGATCGCTTCGACGTATCTGCGTTTCCCGGCGCGATTGCCCTTGCCCAGCATCAGGCCGCCGACCAAACGGTCCTCCCAGAAGAAGAGCGCGCGATACCACTTCTTCTCGCGATCGACTTTGCGTGCGATTTCGAGGTCTTGGCGTAAATCCGTTCCGAGACCGAATTGCGTGATGGTTTGCCCCTTGAAGAGGAGCGACGAATACTCGGGAACATCGTGATACTTCTCGCTGCCGCCCATCATGTTGACCGCAACCACTTTGCCGTGTGCTCCGGCGTTGTTCCAGGTCCCCATGCGGTACCGGATTTCGAGAATTGGGTCGTAAAAGTCGGCGACGTCGCCCGCCGCGTAGATGCCTCTGACGTTCGTCTCCAAATGGTCGTCACAGAGAATGCCGTTCTTGCTCGTCTGAATGCCTGAGCCGTTGCAGAGCTCGGTGTTCATCGCTAATCCGAAACCGTACGCATAGCACTCCGCTGCGATCTCCACGCCTTTGCTCGTACGAACTTTCGCAATTGTGCCGTTAGAGCGCACGAACTCTTCGACTTCTTCGCCGTAATGCATGTGCACGCCGTCGGCCGCCGCCGCCTCGTGGAGCAGCTCGCCGGCCTCCTCGTCGATGATCCGATGCAACCCGCGAGGGCCCCGCATGAGCCAATGCGTCTCGAGCCCGCGCGAGGCGAAAGCTTCGGCGAGCTCGTAGGCAATGAACGATCCGCCAATCGCCACGGCCGCGCGGCTCCGATCGATCTGTTCGGAAATCGCGCGCGTGTCGTCGAGGTACTGGAAGGGAAATAGGTTCGCGGCGCCTTCCGAGCCGGGCTTGCCGGTCGGATTGGGCCGCCCGCCTGTCGCGATCAACAGTGCGTCGTACGGATAAGATTTTCCAGCGGCCTCCACGACACGCTCCTCTGGAGCGATGCGCTCGACGGGCGTGCGCAAGTGCAACGCGATCCGATGTTCCTTGTGCCAGGCGAGGTTCCGAATCATGACCTTCTCTTCGGGGATCTGCCTTCGCAGCATCGGCGGTAGCGAGATGCGGTTGTAGAGCGTATAGGGTTCGTCGCCGAAGAGCGTGATCTCGCAGGCCGGGTCGTGCTTGCGCAGCTGCTCGGCCGCGGTTGTTCCCGCGAAGCCGTTGCCGACGATGACGTAGCGGCGAACGTCGGTCCCTGCCGCGCTATCCACGAAGACCCAGCGCCACCATCATTTCGAAGCCCACCTCCAGCGCCCGCTCGTCGATGTCGAAGCGAGCACTGTGATGCGGCTCGTGGCCTGCCGTCGGCCCTCTCGCTCCGACGAGGAAGTACGAACCGGGCCGTTCCTGCTGCATGAACGCCATGTCTTCTGACCACATCACGATCTCGTGGGGGTCCACGACGTTTTCCGCGCCGAGGATCCGCCGCGCGATCTCGCGGACGACCGCGTTTGCGGCCGGATCGTTGATCGTCGTCGGATAGACCCACTGGTAATCGAACCTATATTTGAGGCGCATCGCGGTGCAGAGTCCGTCCAGCAGACGCTCGATGCGCTCCGGCAGCTCTTTACGGACGGCATCGTCAAAAGCGCGCACGCTTCCCTGGAGTTGGGCGCGCTCGGGAATAACGTTGAACGTACTGCCCGCGTGCAGCGAGCCGACGGTGACGACCACCGGTTGCGGCGCTGCAACTTCGCGGCTCGCAATCGTTTGGAGCAGCGTTATAAGCTCGGCCGCTCCCACGATCGGATCGACCGCTTTCTCGGGCATCGCGCCGTGGCCGCCGCGGCCGATCAGCTCGATGTCGAAACGATCGGAGGACGCAAAGAAAGCGCCGTCGCGGACTCCGATCTTACCGGCGTCGAGCCCACTGTAGAGATGGAGCGCGAAGGTGCGGTCGACGTGCGGGTTTTCGAGCGCCCCGTCGGCGATCATCTGCTTGTTGCCGGAGAAGCCTTCTTCGCCCGGTTGAAAACAGAAGACAAGCACGCCCGGGACCTCTGCCCTGCGGCGGTAGAGCTCGCGCGCCGCAGCCAACAGCATCGCCATGTGTCCGTCGTGGCCGCACGCGTGCATGATGCCGGCTTTCGCCGAGCGATATGGCGCGTCGTTGAGCTCTTCGATCGGAAGCGCGTCCATATCGGCCCGCAGCAGCGTTACGGGCCCGTTCTTGCCGCCTCGCAGCGTCGCGAGTACGCCCGTCTTTCCAACGGCGGTACGAATTTCGTCAAATCCAAAGCCGCGCAGCTCGCGCTCGATGAAGGACGCCGTCTCACGCTCCTCCATCGAGAGCTCCGGCTGCGCGTGAAAGTGACGGCGATATCGAACGAGCTCGTCGTTGCGAACCATGGCTTGCTGTTGGTCGGGCGCCGCTTCCCTACCTCCGGCCGCAGGATTTGGCTCGGTCAGCGAGCGACTACGCGTCGGTGGCCACTTCTAAGCCCACATTGGTAGCCTTCGATCGCCACGGCTTGACCGACGAAGAGCTTATCGCGATCTTCCGGACAATGCTGATGCAGCGCACGCTCGAAAATCGCGGTTTTCAGCTCAACCGTCAAGGAAAGATTCCGTTCGCGTCCGCGAGTGAAGGACACGAAGCCGTCCAAGCCGGCGCCGCGATGGCCTTCGAGCGCGGCAAGGACATCCTCGTCCCGTATTACCGCGATCTTGGACTCGCGCTTGGAATTGGGGTCACGCCGTACGAAGTGCTACTCTCTCTCTTCGCGCGAGCGGCCGACCACTCGGCGGGGCGGCAGTTTCCGCATCACTATGCCAGCCGCCGACTCGGTTTGCATACGATAAGCTCGGTGATTGCGGCGCAACTTCCCCACGCGGTTGGAGCGGCCTACGCGCTGCACTATCGCAACGAACGCGGACGCGCCGTTTTAACGACCTTTGGCGACGGGGCCACGAGCGAAGGCGAGTGGCACGAATCGGTGAACTTCGCGGCCGTTCACGCGCTGCCGATCGTTTTTCTCTGCGAGAACAACGAGTGGGCGATTTCGACGCCGCTCTCCAAACAAATGGGCCAGCCCGATGTCTACAAACGCGCGCCCGGCTACGGACTACCGGGCATGGCAGTAGACGGTATGGATCCGATCGCGTGTTACACCGTCGTCGGTGAGGCTCTGGACCGTGCACGCTCCGGGGGCGGACCCACCTTGGTCGAAGCGAAATGCTATCGCTTCTTGTCGCATACCACCGACGACGACGACCGCACGTACCGATCCCGCGAGGAGGTTGAGACGCGCCGCAAAGACGACCCCGTTCCTCGTTTCGAGCGCCTCCTGGTCGAACATTCGATTCTGACCTCGGCGGACGTGGAAGCATTGAAGCGCGCCGTTCTCGAAGAAACGAACGATGCCACAGACCGGGCCGAAGCAATGGCCTATCCGGCGGCTTGCGACCTCTACGAGCGCGTCTACGCGGAGCGTTCGGACCCTTGGATTTGACCAACCAGATGGAGCCAAACATGGCTAGCACCGATATCGCGACGGGCAGGCTCGAGCGACACGGGCTCAGCGACGAGCAGCTCCGCGCCATCCTCCGCAACATGCTGCTGCAGCGCCAGCTCGACAACC
>DATDIA010000012.1:0-11905 GCA_036521295.1 Candidatus Cybelea sp.
CGGAAAGTCTGTCGCGAGGTCCGATGCGATGAGCTGATAGACTTGCTCCGGTCGCGCAAGGTCTTTGAGTCGATGCTGTCCGAGATCGCGCAAGCTACTTTCCGGCGGCAGTTCCTCTTGCACCAGATCGGTCGTGACGCCCGAGACGAGCACTTGACCGCCGTGGCCGATCGCCAGTAAGCGCGCGACGCGATTGAGCGCTGGCCCGAAATAGTCGCCGTCGCGCTCGTCGGCCGTGCCGGTATGAATCGCCGCACGCACGCGCAATCCGTCGATCTCCGAGAAATCCTCTGCGCCAAGGGCGCGCTGCGCATCGAGGATCGCGGCCACGGCCTCTTCGGGACGCGCAAACGCCGCACAGAACGCATCGCCGATGGTTTTGAAAACGAAGCCGTCGTGCGCGGCGATTGCCGTTTGCATCAGCGCGTCGTGTCGGCGCACAGCATCCTGCATCGCCGCCCGGTCGCGGTCCCAGCGTTGCGTGCTGCCCTCGATATCCGAGAACAGAAACGTGACCGTGCCGGTCGGGCGAGCCGAGACCGGCGGCCCTCGTTTCACGCGAGTGGCCATGGCGCCGCGTTTCGTGCTAGTGGCGCCCCTCCGCCAGTGCCGTTAGCAATGGAACAACTAGTCACCAAACGGGGTCCATCCATGCTACTAAAAACGAACTCTGCCCGTCGAAGCGGAGATGAAATTTCGAGTGGGCACGATTCGTCGCTCCGGCTACAAGGTGAAGGGCGAAACCGCAGGCGTGCTCTATGCCTCGCCAAGGTATCCGGAACCGTGTAGAAATGGGACACGACAACCCGGTATTGGTCCATGCTGCTAAAAACTACTTCTGCCCATCATTGGGAGCGTGCATGTTAACGCCGCGCTTACGTCATCTCGGGCGAAGGTGCGCGGTTCGGAGACGACGCAGAAGGTTGCGATGGCTCGTCTCGGCGACGCGGACCGATAATGCGTAAGACCCTTTCGCGAGGCCTTCTTATCGTCGTGACGCTGCTGGTCGTGGCGATCTACTACCTGCCGATGGGGCACACCGATTTCGCGGAGAATTGGGGCGAGGGCAGCTTTGGAGCTACGCTTTTGCCTCGCGACGTAACCGTCGTGAGCATCGAGCCCGGATCGCCTGCAGATCGTGCGGGGCTGCGGCCCGGCGATCGCCTCGTGGAGGATAGGAACTATCAGCTCTCCTCGCGCCTTCGCGCAGCCTATCCCGGCGAGCGGGAGACGTTGACGTTCGTTCGTCACGGAGTCGGGCACGTCGTCACATTGATCGCAGTGCCAAAACCGAGCTTCGGCATTTGGCAGCGCATCGGCGGCATTTTGGCATATATTCCGCCTACGATCTTTCTTGCGGTGGCTTTTGTTCTCGTATTCTTGCGGCCATCCATTATGGCGTGGGCGTTTTACGTTTTTGCCGTTGGCTATTTTGGTACGTCCCCGGCGTTCGGGTACTGGTCGCACGTACTCTCGCCGGCGGCGTTTTTCGCACTCACTTTTGTTTTTTCTACCATTTTGGGTCCGTGGAGCGCCTGCCGCTTTTGCCGTTCGTGCTCCGCTTTCCCAACGGCGACGCGCTCGGATGGCGCCGGCGCATCGATCCGTTCGTATGGGGTCTTCTCGTATTAGCATATCCCGTCTACGTGTTGGAGTGGCGCCAGTACGCTGCAACGCAAGCAATTCCGACCTGGGACGTCATTCCCAGCGTTATTATTCCGCTTGGCGCCTTCGTGCTGGCCGGATTGATTCTAGCAAAGAACGTTGCAATGGCGACCCCGAGCGATCGCCAGCGCTGGGGATTCCTAGCAATCGGCACGCTAGCCTCCTTCGTGGCATACGCTATTTATTTCGTCCCAGGCGTGCCGTTCGCGGTTGGACAGGTCGTCGGCTTTGCGGCAGTTCTCATGCCGATCTGTATCGCGTATGCGGTTTTTAGATTGCGAGTGCTCGACGTCAACTTCGTCCTAAACCGCGCCTTGGTTTACGGGATTATCTCGCTCTCGGTGATTGCATTCGTTTCGATCTTGGATTGGTTTTTCTCGCGTATCGTTACCATCGGGCGATTGGCGATCGGCTTGGAACTTCTGGCAACGATCGGCATCGGTTTTTTGCTCGATCGGATAAATCACGCCGTCGAAGGTTTCGTCGAATCGGTATTTTTTCGGCACCGTAGGATTGCCGAGAGACACTTACGCCGCGCTGCCGCCGCCCTTCCGTACGCGACCGACGAGGAAGCCATAGCCGACGGCCTCGTGCAGGTACCGGCCGATGCCATCGATCTTGCAGCAGCGGCGCTCTACCGGCGGTCTTCCGACGGCAAGCGCTTTGAGGGCCTCGCTACCGCGCGCCAAACCAAGGTCGCGCCGGCGGCGTTTGACTCCAATCACTTGCTCGTGCGCATGCTCGTTTCCGACGAAGAGCTGGTTTGGCTCGACGAGGTACGCGCGTATCTCGATGCGGGAAATGCGGGAGTCTACGTTTTGGCGGTTCCGGTGAGCGTGCGTCACGAACTGGTCTGCTTTACGCTGTACGGCGCACACTCGAACGGGGCCCAACTCGATCCGGACGAGGTGGAGCTGCTCGAGGAGCTCGCGCGTGAAGCCTCGCGAGCGTACGATCACGTTGAAGCCGTACGGACGCGCGAGCGCTATGCCTCGTTGACGCTCGCCGTCGGTGGCGAACATTGACCGAACATACGTTCGCATGATAGAGTCGGTGACGTGAAGGCATCGAGCGCGCGGTGAGCTGGCTGTCGCGCCTGCGTTCCTCGCTCGGCCGTGCGAGGGAAAGCTTCGCTGCCGTGTCGCGGCTCGGTCGTCGGGAAAGGCCCTTGACCCCTGAGTTTTGGGACGAGCTCGAAGAGACGCTGATCCTAGCCGATTTCGGCGTTCCGGCCACTCAGAAGATTTTGACGGGTTTGCAGACGGTCGCGCGTCAAGAAGAATGGCAGACGGCCGATCAACCCGTGGCGCGCTTTCGCAAAGACGTCGAACGATTTCTCACGTTACCCGGCGCCGAGTTGCGACTCGACCGCACGCCGGCCATCGTACTGGTCGTTGGAGTCAACGGCAGCGGGAAGACGACGACGATAGGCAAGTTGGCGACCAGTTTGCGCAGGGAAGGGAAGCGCGTCTTGCTCGTCGCCGCCGATACGTTCCGAGCGGCGGCCGTCGAACAACTCGCCGTGTGGGCGGAACGCAGCGGCAGCTCGATTGTGCGCGGCGCGGAAGGCGCTGATCCGGCTTCGGTGGTTTTCGACGGCCTGCGCGCGGCAAAGGCGCGCGGTGCCGACGTCGTCCTCATCGATACTGCCGGGCGCCTTCAAACAAAGACGAATTTGATGGAAGAGCTGAAGAAGATGCGCCGCGTGATCGATCGCGAGCTTGGCGAACCGCCGGCCGAAACGCTGCTCGTCGTCGACGGCACCAACGGGCAGAACGCGATATCGCAGGCGAAACTCTTTCACGCGGCGACCGAGCTGACCGGAATCGTTATCACGAAGCTCGACTCAACTGCAAAAGGCGGCGTGCTCGTCGCTATCGTCGACGAGCTCGAGGTGCCGATCAAGTTTGTGGGCCTGGGCGAGGGAGCTGAGGATCTGCGCTCCTTTGCTCCCGCAGAGTTCATTGACGCGCTTTTTGAGGAAGAATGCCATCCCCTTGGCACTCAGGCGTGAGAGCGTGATTGTAAGACACGAAAGAAAGGAACCACCATGGCAGCAGAAGACGAACGGCAACTCGCGCTTACCAATGCGCTGGCTCAAATCGAGCGGCAGTTTGGGAAAGGCTCGATCATGCGGATGGGCGATTTCCAGGAACGCATGGCCTTCGAAATCGTACCCACCGGCTCCATCGCGCTCGACCTGGCTCTAGGCGTGGGCGGGTTGCCGCGAGGGCGGATCGTCGAGATCTACGGTCCCGAGTCGAGCGGAAAGACGACCCTCGCACTTCACGCGATCGCCGAAGCGCAGAAGACGGGTGGAACGGCGGCCTTCATCGATGTCGAGCATGCGCTCGACCCCAACTATGCCGCAGCCCTCGGCGTCGATCTCGACAACCTGCTCGTTTCACAACCGGACACCGGAGAACAGGCGCTTGAGATCGCCGAGATGCTGACGCGCAGCAATGCCGTCGACGTCGTTGTCGTCGACTCGGTCGCTGCGCTGGTTACGCGAGCCGAGCTTGAGGGCGATATGGGCGACGCGCACGTCGGATTGCAGGCACGATTGATGTCGCAGGCGCTCCGCAAGCTTACTGCCGCGATCTCGCGGAGCAAGACGGTCATGATCTTCATCAATCAGCTTCGAGAGAAAGTCGGCGTCATGTTCGGCAATCCTGAAACGACCTCGGGCGGCCGTGCGCTGAAATTCTATGCGTCGATTCGACTCGACGTGCGCAAGCTCGAAACGATCAAAGTCGGGCAAGACGTCGTGGGTACGCGTACGCGCGTTAAGGTCGTGAAGAACAAAGTCGCGCCGCCGTTTCGCCAAGCCGAGTTCGACATCACCTACGGCCATGGGATTTCGAAGATGGGCTCGATTCTCGATGTTGCGCTCGATCAAAACATCGTCGGCAAGAGCGGATCGTGGTACACGTACGGCGAGCAGCGCATTGGGCAAGGACGCGAAAATGCTAAAGCGTTCCTCGAGGAACATGCCGAGCTAGCCGGGGAGATTGAAACAAAAATTCGCGACGTACTCGGCAAAGCAGCCTCGAGCAACGGCAAAGCGCCGGCAGCGGTCGCGATCGGAGAGTAATTCTTCGCCCTGCGGCTCAACTTGGACAGGCTCGTTCTCGCGGTATGACACAAGGCGAAATCCATGGCACAAAGCGGGCCTACGCTGTTGCCCTGGCCTTCTTAGCGCGACAACGTTGTACGGAGGCGCGCTTATGGAAGCAGCTGGAACGTCGAGGCTTCGACGACGAAACCGCGCGCGCAGCGATCGAACGGTGCAAGAACGAGGGCTACGTCGACGACCGCCTCTACGCGAGGCTCTACGCACAAGGCAAGCGCAAGGCGATCGGCAACCAACGCCTCATTGGCGAGCTCATCCGTAAGGGAATCGATGGCGAAGCCGCTGCCGAAGCGGTAGCGTCGCTCGAAGTAGACGAGGAGTCGCGCTGTACTGCGGCCTTTGAACGACTTTTGAACCGGCACCCGGCGATCGCTTATCCGTCAGCAGCCCAACGGTTGGAACGACTTGGCTTTCCGGCAGCAACGATTTACCGCGTGCTGCGCGCTCATGCAGCGCGCTTCGGGCCGCTCGCCGGCGCCTGTGTGTCACCCTGAGCCCCTCGACTCCGCTCGGGATAAACTCCGTCCGTGTCACCCTGAGCGGAGTCGAAGGGTGACATATTCTAATTTCGAGATTCTTGTCTCAGTAGATGACGGAACCGGGCACTCGCCCCGGCATGTCGGCGCAAACCATTCTCGTAGCTGAAGACGATGCGGCGGTTCGCGAACTGCTCGGCCACCATCTCGAGCGAGAGGGTTTCGCGGTCGTCGGCGTTCCAGACGGGCACGCGGCGCTGCGGCGCGCACGGTCCGTCGCCGATTTGCTCGTTCTCGACGTGGGGTTGCCCGGAGTCGACGGTTATGATGTGGTACGAACGCTGCGCAGAGAGGAACGCAACATTCCGATCGTCGTGCTCACGGGTCGATCCGACGAGATCGACCGGGTGCTCGGATTCGAGCTCGGCGCCGATGACTTCGTCTCGAAGCCTTTTTCACCGCGCGAGGTCGTGGCGCGAATCAAGTCGATTCTGCGTCGCTGCGGGCGCGCCGTTGCGCAACCGGCGCCGGTCTTACGCTTTGGCCGGTTAGAGATCGACGCCGGCGCGCGGGAAGCGCGCGTTGATGGAATCGACGTCAAGCTCAAACCGCGCGAATTCGCACTATTGATGGAGTTGGCTGGGAATGCCGGCGTCGCGCTCTCGCGCGACTGGCTTCTGCAACGGGTCTGGGGCTTCGACTTCAACGGTGACGAGCGGACGATTGACGTGCACGTTCACCGCCTCCGCGCCAAGATCGAAGAACCGTGGAAGCTGCCGTCGCTTCTGCGCACCGTCCATGGATTCGGTTACAAATTCGTGCGTGGCTAGCGGTGGCGCCGACCGGCCCGTCGCTCGCGCGGTGCTCGCAACGATCGGCCACGAGCTTCGCACGCCCCTCACTTCGATCCGAGGCTATATCGAAACGCTGCTCGATGGAGAGTTCGATCCGCCAACCGCGCGGCGCTTTCTTGAAACCGCGCGTCGCGAGACGCTGCGTCTCGGCCGGCTGGTGGAAGGGATGCTCGAGTTCTCGCTGTTGGATCTCTCGACCGGCGAGCACCGCGCACGCTGCAATGCGGTCGAGCAGATTCGGGCGACGATCGAGATGCTTTCGCCCATGGCCGCGGCGCGGCGAGTGACAATACAATCGCATCTTCCCGATGCTGCCGAGGTGCTCGTCGATAGCGACGCCTGCGTTCATGCACTCGCAAATCTCGTCGAAAACGCGGTGAAATATGGCAGGGAGCGGGGTGTGGTCCAGGTTTCATGCGTCCGCGAAGAACGATTCGTCGCCATAGCGGTCGACGACGACGGAGATGGAGTCGCTGCCGAAGCGCGTGAGTCGATCTTCGTCATGGGCGTTCGTCGCGACGTCGCTGGACGATCGGGAAGCGGCATCGGCCTCGCGGTTGTTAAGGCAATCGCCGAGAGCGCCGGCGGCGAAGTTCGAGTCGAACCGTCTTCGCTTGGGGGTGCCCGTTTCGTACTACGCTTTCCGGCGGGATAGAGGGCGGAGTATGTCGTAGATAACAGTCCGTGGCTGTGTCACGGGTCCCCTTCGCACATGCGAGTGAAGCCGAACTGGCGCGACTCTTCGACTTCTATCGAATCCCATGGCAGTACGAGCCCCGAAGCTTTCCCATCGCGTGGAACGAGCACGGAAGACCGGTCGAGTTTTTCACACCGGATTTTTATCTGCCGGAATACGACCTTTACATCGAGGTCACGGTCGCCAAACCGATTCGCAATAACCGCAAGAACCGCAAGCTGCGGCTGATGCGTTCGCACCACCCCTGCATCAATGTGAAGCTCTTTACGCGCCGCGACGTCGAGCGCGTCTTCTCCCGGTTGAAGCGGGCCTCGTGATCGGCGCCCCGCTCTTCGACGCCGAGTCGATTGCGGGCCGCGTCGCCGCCATTGCAGCGGCCATCTCGCGCGATTATGAGGGCAAGAGACCGCTCATGATCGGTCTGCTCGCTGCGGCCGCCACGTTTCTTGCCGACCTGGCGAAAGCCGTTACGATTCCCTGCCAGTTGGACTATATCTCCGTCACTCACTGTGGCGACAGCGACGGCATCGCTCTTAAAAAGGACGTTGGAATACCAGTCGGCGGGCGTCACGTCATTCTGGTGGACGATACGGTCGATACCGGCCTCACGTTGCAGTACGTCGTCAAGAGTTTGGCCGAGCGCCGACCCGCGTCGCTAGCCGTGTGCACGCTTCTCGACCGGCCGCACAGGAGAATTGCCGATATAGAAATTAGATATAGGGCGTTCGAGGTCCCCGACGTATATGTCGTGGGCTACGGGCTCGATTACCTAGGACGCTATAAGGAGTTGCCGGCTTTGTACGTACATGGATCCTGGCCCGCATAATGCGCCGATCTCTGGCCACGGGGGCGGTGCTGGCAATCCTGTGCGGGGGAGCGTTGCTTCATCCGCTTCCGGGCTACACCCTCGAGCTTCGATCTATCGAGCAAGCGGCGGCCGACTACCGAAGTCCGAACGAGCATCTAGCCGAAATGTTTCGCGCGGCCTTGCTCGATACGAGTAGGCTCGCCCAGTACGCACCCGACGGCACCGCCTATATCATGACCGGGGACATCCCAGCCGAATGGCTGCGCGATGCGAGCGCCCAGGCTCGGCCATACTTGTTCTTTGCCAAGGACGATCCAGACGTGCGGGCTTTGCTGCGCGCAATTATCGCCCGAATGGTGAAGTACCTACGGATCGATCCATACGCCAACGCCTACACGTTGGACTACCGCGTTTGGGAGCAAAAGTTCGAGCTCGATTCGCTCGCCTATCCGACGGCGCTGGCGTGGAGTTACTGGAAGGCGACCGGCGATGCGTCGATCTTCACTGGCGACTTTTCGTCGATGCTCGACGACGCCCTCGCGACGATGGAGCGCGAGCAAAACCATCCACGCGATTCTCGCTACACCCACAAAGAGCTTCTCCAGGACGGGCGAGGCAATCCGGTCGGCTACACCGGCATGATCTGGACGGGCTTCCGCCCCTCGGACGACGCCTGCGAGTATAACTTCCTGATTCCATCGGAGATGTTTGCGGTGGTCGCCCTCGGCGACATGGCTCAGATCGAGCTCAATGTCTACCACAACGTCGTGAAGGCGAGGGAAGCAAAGGCGTTGCGCGACGAGGTTCAGCGGGGGATCCAAACCTACGGCCTGGTGCTCGTGCCGAAGTACGGTTACATCTACGCTTACGAAGTCGATGGCCTCGGTCACGCCATTCTTACCGACGACGCAAACATCCCCAGCTTGCTCGCCGCTCCGTACTTCGGGTACACGATGCCGAACGACCGGTATTACTTAAACACGCGGCGCTTCTTGCTTTCCCAGGATAATCCGTCGTTCTATCAGGGTCACTGGGCGCGCGGAATCGGCAGCTACCACACTCCCGATCACTGGGTTTGGCCGCTCGCCCTGATCATGGAGGGCATGACTGCGACCACCGGGGTCGAGAAGCAGGATGTTCTCGGCCAGCTTCTTGCGAGCGATCCCG
Source organism: Candidatus Cybelea sp. (assembly GCA_036521295.1). Classification (GTDB taxonomy): domain Bacteria; phylum Vulcanimicrobiota; class Vulcanimicrobiia; order Vulcanimicrobiales; family Vulcanimicrobiaceae; genus Cybelea. The sequence goes on from DATDIA010000012.1 coordinate 8,801, forward strand.
GCGATCATCTGCTGCATGAATCTTTCAATCCCGACAATCCGCAGCAATATACCCGTCGGAATTTCGGCTGGCCGAATGCCTTGTTCTCGGAGTTTGTGATGACGCAGTTCGACGGTACGGCCGAAATTCCAATGGGCGATACCAGCGACCTCGAGTTCAATACGGAATAAGAGATCAAAACTTACTTCAAACTGGAGGCGCACAATGAAATCGATCTTCGCGCTCGCCGGCTTTATATGCGCGTGTCTTGTGGGCGGCGGATGGGCGATTGCCGCCGATCAAAGTCAGGAGACCGCGGCGATCCAGCGTCTTGAATTACAGCAACAAGACGCATGGAACCACCACGACGCTAACGCGTATGCCCAGCTCTTTACGCAAGACTGCAACGTGGTCAACGTGCTCGGTTGGTGGTGGAAAGGACGCGCCGAACTCTCTGGGAAGCTCTCCGATGCGTTCGCATTCGTCTTTGCAGAGAGTAGGCTCGCGATCACCTCTGTGGACGTCCGGTTTCCGGCCCCCAGCATAGCGTTTGCGCACGTTCGCTGGACGATGACCGGTGCCCGCAACCCTACGGCGGGCCCCGCTTCGCACGCTCCCATGATGGGGATTCAAACGCAGGTGTTGAGCAAAGCATCGGGAAGCTGGCTCATCGCAGATTTCCAAAACACCAACAGCATACCTGAAACGCCGTTCCCGACGGGTAAGTAACGCGCAACCCGAGAGTGCACTCGTGCGCGCCCGGTTCCAAAAAGCAACGGTGCGACGAAAGGTCAAGCGTGTCGTCAAAGGCTGATGTCATCGTTGGGTTGCAATGGGGCGACGAAGGCAAAGGGCGGATCGTCGACCTTTATGCGGCCGATTACGACGTCGTCGCGCGCTTCGGCGGCGGCGACAACGCGGGGCACTCGATTGTCGTAGGCGAGCGCGAATTCGCGCTGCGGATCGTGCCGTCGGGCGTCATGTATCCTCACGTCGAGCTCTTCGTCGGCGGCGGCACGGTGGTCAATTTGCGGACGCTCATCGAAGAGCTCGATGCCTTGACGGCGCTCGGAATCGACGTGGCGCGAGTCAAAATCTCCGATCGCGCGCACGTCGTCTTTCCGCATCACGTTGCGCGCGATGCGGCGAGCGAACGGGCGCGCACTGCGGCAATCGGCACGACTGGGCGCGGAATCGGACCGGCCTATGTGGATCGCGTCGCACGTACCGGCATACGGTTCGCAGATCTTTTGCAGCCCGGCTCGGCGGACAAGATTCGGCAAAACCTTAGTGACGCGTCGTCCTTGGAGACCGATACGATTGCCGAAACCGTCGACGCGATGCGGCGTCTCGCGCCGCACGTCGTCGACGGCGTCGCCTACATCCACGAGCAGCTGGGCAGCGGCAAGCGTACGCTGCTCGAGGGCGCTCAAGGCTCGCTTCTCGACGTCGGATATGGAACGTATCCGTACGTTACCAGCTCGCATACCATTGCGGGCGGCGCGTGTACGGGTCTCGGCATCGGCCCCGGTTCGATCGGACGGGTCATTGGCGTGCTCAAGGCCTATAGCACGCGAGTTGGCGCAGGACCGCTCCCCTCCGAACTGCGCGACGAGCGCGGCGAGCGCCTGCGTCAACAAGGCGGCGAATACGGCACGGTGACGGGCCTGCCACGTCGTTGCGGCTGGCTCGATGCTGTCGCTGCGCGATACGCGGTCGCGCTCAACGGCTTGACCAGTGCGGTGATTACAAAGCTCGACGTGCTGACCGGTTTCGAACGCATCGGAATCGTAACCGGCTATCGTCTTGGCAAAGCGCCGGCCGGTTTCGCGGATGTAGGCTCACCCCAACTGCAGACGGAGGTTGAAGAGCTTCCCGGCTGGAGTAGTCCGCTCGGTGAGTGCCGCCGCATCTCCGCTCTTCCGAAAGCCGCTCGTCTTTACGTCGATCGGGTTCGAGAACTTCTCGACGTTCCCATCGAGCTCGTCTCCGTCGGACGGGAACGTACGCAGTTGGCTCGCTGATGCCGGGCGGCGGGAGTTTCTTGGATATGCCGCCCAAGTTCGAATTTCGCCTCCAGCCATTGCTCGACCGGCGCAAGATCGTCGAAGAGGAGAAGCAGGGGAACTTTGCGGCGTGCCGGCGCTCCGTTGACGACTGCGCGCGCGAGCTCGCTCGGCTAGGCGATACGCGACGTCACTTTTTGAAGCAGCTCGTAGAAACGGCGCTCAGGTGCCCGACGGCGGATATCCTTCTGCGACACGCGCACCTGCGTTGTGTTGAAGTCGCGATCGATGACGCGCGACACCGGCACCTCGAAGCGGAGGCGAACTTAGAGGGGGCGCGTCAAGAGTTGATCTCCGCCAGCCGAGAGCGGCGCCTGCTCGAGAAACTCAAGGAGCACCGGCGTTGGGCCTTCGAGGCCGACCAAGCCCGCCGCGAAGAGCGCGAGCTCGACGAGTCCAATGCGCGCTGCTACGATCGTTCCATCTCAAAGAGACTAGCTACGCGACGAGCTGAAGGAGCGGCTCGGTGATCGTGCTTACGCGGCTCAACGGACAGCCGGTCATGCTAAACTGCGATCTTATCGAATCGGTCGAGCGCAACGGCGAAACCATAATCACGCTCACCACGGGAAACGTCGTCGTCGTCCGTGAGGCGCTTGACGAGATCGAGCGAAAAGTCGTCGCGTTCAAGCAAAAGCTTCTTACCGCGCGGCGTCCCCGCGCATAGCTGCGCATGACGTCGAGCTTTTGGGCGGCCTACCTCGAGAAGCTTGCGATGGTTGCGCTGGCGCTCGCCGCGCTCTACGTCGCCGCGCATCGGCTTCGGCAGACGCGACTCTTCGCGCGGCCCGGTCGCTGCGTGAGGCTACTCGAATCGATGGCGCTATCGCAACAAACTGCGCTCTACGTCGTGAAGGTAGGCTCGCGGTACTTTCTTATCGGTAGCGCCACCGGCGGAATCGCAGCGCTTGCAGAGTTGGCTGAGGCCGAACTTCGTCCGCCGCCTTCCGACGACTAGTGGCTGTTACAGGCCGCTAGACGTTGAAGTATCGGAACTGACCGATCTTATTACCGGCGGTTTCGACGAAGTAGACTTGGCTGTCGGCTCCCAAAATAAGCG
>DATDIA010000013.1:0-6827 GCA_036521295.1 Candidatus Cybelea sp.
CGCCACGTTCGCTAGGTTGGCGTCTAGCCCCGGTAGCCCTCCATTTCCAGAAGGCGAGCTTTCATCTCGAGACCGTAGTAATAATCGTGCAGATCTCCGGATGAATCGACGACGCGATGGCACGGAAAGAGAAACGGAAGAGGATTACGCGCCATCACGCGACCGACGGCTCGCGCCGCTTTTGGCCGACCAATCTGCGTTGCGACCCAGGCGTAGGAACGTACCTCGCCGGGCGGAATGCGCGCGGCCGCGCGAAGCACCGCTTGTTCGAACGGGGTGAGGTCGCTGATATCGACGAGTGCGTCGTCCACCGTCCAGGTGCTGAAGAAACGGTCGAGCGCAAGCACGAGCCAGGGCGGCGCTTCGCCGCTCACGACGCGGCGATGTAGCCGGCGTTCCGCTCGCCGGGCGACTTCTCCGGGGGGCTCACCCGTATCAAGGCTGACGTAAGCAATCCTATCCGATTTGAAACCGACGTAAAGTCGTCCAACCGGCGTACTCACTGCAGAGAGCACGATCGGCGGATAGATCTTACCCTTGAGGGCGGCAATGTGATGCACAACCTTTTTTGCCAAGTCGCACGACGGTTCCGGCCGCGGCAGGCTCGACAGGCAGTACGCAACGCCTTCGTACTGCTCGTACATCGCCTGGCAGGATGGGCAGGCTTGCAAGTGGGTGTGAACGGTCTCCTTGAGAGAGGCGAGACACTCCCCCCGAAGCTCGTCCCAGAGCGCCTCGACGTCACGACAACGCATGCACGGGAACTCCTTCCGGCGCAAAACGTCCGATTTGCGGACCCAGGATGCGCCGTAGAATGCGCACGGCCCGATGGACGTGGGACTTAACCGTGCCGATCGGCTGATTGAGAATCTCGGCGATTTCAGGATGGCTGCGACCCTCGATGAACCGCAGCGTCGCTGCGGCGCGAAGGTGCATCGGCAACTGTAAGAGCGCCCGCTCGACGAGCGCGATCTCCGTATTCTGTTCGACGATTGCCTCGGGCTGCGGAGGCCCTTCGTTTGACTCGCGCAGGATTGCGTCGGGATCGGCAAGCGCGTCGAGCGCCACGTTTGACGGGCGCTTGCTTCGCAAACGATTGCGAGTCACGTTGAGCGTAATCGTGTAGAGCCAAGGCTGGAGTCTCAGTTCGGAGCGCTGTTCGGGCGACATTTTGCCGAGCGCGCGGTACGCGCGAACGAAGGCGTCCTGAACGATCTCTTCGGCATCTTCACGGTTTCCCGTCATGCGAAGCGCGAACCCATAGAGCCGGCGCTGATAATCGTCGACGATGCGCTCGAAATTGCCAACGCTGGGTGTGGAATCCGCCGAGGGTCGCGTCGCCGCGGGCCGCCCGGGCGTCGTCGCTGATGGCACGTATACTCCCATAAGGAGTGGTGCGAGCGCGCTCATACAGTGCCCCGGACCACCACTGCTAGGGCGGTGGTTTCACGCTCGCGCTAAAAAACTCCTGACGGTCCCTCGTCCCTGGTCCTTCGTCGTTCGACTTCGCTCAGGATGACCTGCTCGTCTGCGCTCGCGCTGGAGGATGAAGGCCGGCTACGCGGCTGCGCCGGAGGATGACGTGATTCGCCTGCTGACTTGCCTTTGCGCGAAGATAACTCCGCATCCGCGGGGCGTGGAACGCCGGGTCGAAGGGAGGGGTTTGCGGGGCCATTTCTAAAGCATCGCCATGCCGCTTCGCTTGAGCGCCGGCCCGGACACAGCGTAAAACCGCTTCGCTCGTAACGAGAAAGCGGTTTTTTATTTGCTCATTGATCGAATGAAAGGTGCTGTCTATGCAGCAAGCCATCGAACCAACGGAAATTTCGTTGGATGCATACACGATATGCAGCTTCTTGCCGGACATCAACTCTGCACGAGCGCTTCCGCTCGCCCTCATCGGATATCGCCAGAGCGAGGATCCGTGGTTCGTATGGCTCGTCCCTAAGGAAGGAGTCGACCCTGCCGGTCTCACCGAAGATCCGTACTACGCAAAAGTGTTACGAGACCCTCAAGGGTACTTCAAGAAGAAGCTCGCGAAATACGTTGAGAAGACTGGTTGCGTCAAACGCGGCATCGAGATGTTGGTCGACTGTCATCAAAATCATCTTGCCTTCACACCGCTTACGGAGTTGCGGGAGCATCCGTTTCGCCATCCGTTGCAGGTGGAGCTGGTAGGCGCGTTTTAGCGGTCGCTCTAATCGAGCGGCGGTAGACGATGCGTACCGGGACTGAGACCGTCCGGCGCTGAGCGAGCCGCGCGTCGATGGTCAAGGTAATGCTCAGCGCGAAAAGCATCGCGTCGTCGAGCGTATAATACGCGGTTCCGTCCATCCGCATGGTTCCCGAAACCAGCATCTCGGCATAGCCCGGCAGCGGCCCGGTCATCGCGCCCTCGGCTTCGAAACGCACGCCGGCGGTCTGCATTCCGTTGATCGGGCCGCCGGGCAGCGGCCGAAGAAATCCATGCAGGACGGTTTCCGACCCGAGGGGAGAAGTGGCCGAAAAGGGGACGCGACCGTGCAGCGCGCGTAGGTCTCGGAGCGTGGCTACGTCGAGCCGCACCGCAAATGGTTGATTGAGGATCGTCAAGAAATCGGGATCGTTATCCAGACGGTCTTCGAAAATCCCGTTTGGAAGAAGGATTTGAACGAAAATAGCCTCGTTGTGGCTCTTTCCATCGGGACCGCTGCGCGTGTACCGGGCGTGCGCTTCAAACCGCCAATCTTTGCCCTCTCGACGCGTAGATAATAGCTCGGTGCCCGCGTACGACACCTTTGAAGCGGTTCCGGCCGAAACGATTCGATAAGCGTCTTCGCCGGAGGTATCGTATTGTACGTCCGCAAACGCGGGTCGAGTCACCGACAAGATTGCGGCAACCAGCACGACGCCAGATTTGATGGTGTGCTCCGTTTCTAAACGAGGGTTCTCTTCTACACTATCATTTCTGGCAAGCGAGCGCAGCGTTTAGCGACGTTTAAATCCGTGAACGACAGTGCGCCGGCGCTGCGCGAGGAAGAAGCGAATGTCAGCCGTCCCCTCGCAGACGACGATGGCGTTGGCGTCGCCGAAACTGCGCCCGTTGACTTCAACGATGAAGTCCCCTCGGGCGAGGCCGGCAAGCGTACGGTAGACGCTGCGCGAGAACTTGTCGTGCGGCGCTCGAGCACCAATTGCTTCGCGTACGGCAAACTCCAGGAGGTCGGCGACGCGCATCGGCGTTGCGAGCGCGAAGGCACCCGAGCCGCCGAGTGCGACGGCGTGGAGGTCGAGCGGTACCTTCACGCGGATCATCATCGCCATTTTCTGCTGTATCGAGGAGCTGCCTGCCGGAGGAGATAAATGAGTCCGCCAATGTCCTTCGGCAACGTGCCGCCCGACATGCTGGCTGGTGCAGTCGAGAAGCTTCTCGCGAAGATGGACGAGGCTGATCTCGCCGCTTTGTATCAACGCGAGCTCGTAACCATGCCTTCAGACGTCGTTCCGGCATTCGTGGAAGCGCTCTTCACGGCGTTTCGCGACCGCGGTGAGTCGTCGGAAGATGCCGCGGAGGGCGCCGGCACGACGCTCGACGCTATCGCGACGCGAGAAACCGAAAGTATCAGCGCGCTGCTTGCGTACGCACGCGGCAATCCCGGCCTCCTCAAGGAAGCGACGACGATTTTCGTAGAGCAACGCCCGGATCTGATCACAGCGCTCCCCGCGGTACTCCGCGATGCACTGGCGGAACGATTGACGCGGACCCTGTCCTGAGCCCGTCGACATTGCTGCGGACAGGCTTCGTCGAAGGATGAGAGAACCGCGCCGGCGGCGGCGATCGGACGACGGCGGAGGCGGAGTGCCGCTCTTCCCGCTCGTCCTCGTAGTCATCTTGGCCGGATTGTTGCTTGGCGGCGTGTTCGCACACTTCTTCGGCTCCCCACGTGCTCCGAGCTCGGCGCCCACGGCGATCGCCGCGCTGCCTTCCCCAACTCCGACTCCGGTACCGATCGTTACCGCGTCGCCCACGGCTGCGCCGGCGTCCACGCCATCCGCCCGCGCAAAGCCGCTTCCGTCGACGGCACCCAAGGCAAGGCCGACGCCCGCAAAGACTCCGGCGAAGATTCTCACGCCGGCTCCGACGACGTCAACTCCGACGGAAACGCCAACTCCGACAAAAACGCCGGCTCCAACGAAAACGCCGACCCCGATGAAAACCTCGACGGTTCTCGGCGTCGTGCCGAGCGCTTCGCCCATCAGCAGGTCGAGTTCAGCGCCGCCCGTCGCGTCGGTTACGGTTTCTCCGTTGGGCAGCGCGCAAGGGCGGGCGTCCGCGGTCGTTCGTTCGTATCTTCAGGCGCTATCGCACGGCGACCGCGCGACCGCCGCTACGTATCTCGCACACGGGCTTCCGAGCGAGACGTTCATGAATCCCGACGCGCATATCGAATCCATTCGTTCGGCAAACATCGGCGCGCAAGAATACCGCGTGACGGCCGACGTGCAAACCACAAGCGGCGAGTACTTTGTCACGTTCACCGTCGAAAACGGTCCGCTCGGTTTACAAATAACCGACCACTACGCCATCAAACCCCAATAAAGCGGCCTGATTTAGCGCATCTCGTTGTCGCCGCGGGCCTCGATTACGTCGGTAAACTTCGGCCCGTGGCATCTAGAGCTGCATCTAAATCAGGCCGCTTTATACTTCGGCGCCGATGCCGGTAGTGGCGCGCACTTGCAACTGGTCGAACATCGCCTCTGATTCACGATCTCGGGCGAGCAGCGTCGCGAGGATTGCGCCGGCCAAGCCCACCGGGATCGAAACGATGCCTGGATTCTCGAGCGGGAAAATCGCATGGCTTCCCATCAGGACCGGACTGACTGCGATCAAGGCGAGTGAGGAGATCAAACCGGCGAGCATTCCGGTAATCGCTCCAAAGCGCGCAAAGCGCCGCCAAGAGAGCGCGAGCAGGATCACGGGCACGTTTGCGCTGGCAGCCACCGCAAAGGCCAGTCCTACGAGGAACGCTACGTTGAACCCCCGCAGTGCAATTGAAAGCGCGATCGCGAGCGCACCGACGACTAATGCGGTGGCGCGCGCCACGAAAACGTGTTCCGTCTCATCGCCGCGGCCGTTGCGGACGAGGCTGAACCAGACGTCGTAGGCGAATGCCGAAGAAGCCGTAATCGTGAGACCCGCCACGACCGCTAAAATCGTGGCAAACGCGACGGCCGCCACGAATGCCGTCAACAGCGAGCCTCCGACCTGTTCTGCCAGAAGAGGTGCGGCGAGGTTGCTGTCGGATTCCGGCACGATGTAGCCGCTGTGCGCGAGTTGCGAGTTCAGTGTCGTTTCGCGCTCTGGATGATGAGCGATGTAGCGGATCGCCTGGCCGGCGTACATTCGTCTTCCGATGTGCTCCTTGCCGACGATCGTCGCGGCTCCGAGTCCCATGAAGGACGTCGTGAGATAAAAGATACCGATCAACACCATCGCCCAGGCGACCGAAGTGCGCGCCGCCTTTGCCGAGGGCACCGTAAAAAAGCGCATCAGGATGTGTGGGAGCCCGGCCGTACCGAGAACGAGCGCGAGCCCAAGCGACACCAGATTCAAGGCCCCGAGCGTGCCGTGAAAGAGCAATCCCGGCCGCAGTAAGTTCGACGCGCCTCCGGCGACGGGGACGGCGGCCGCCGCACCAAAAAAATTCCCCATCGAGAAGTTGAAGTGTTTCATCACCAGAACCGAGAGGACAAGCGCGGTCAAGAGTAAGAGGCCGGCCTTGATGATTTGCACCCACGTCGTCGCAAGCATGCCGCCGAAAAGCACGTAGACGAGCATCAGCACGCCGACCACGACGATCGCGATGACGCCTTCGAACCTTGGAAGCAGCAGATTGACGATCGCATTAACCCCGACCATCTGCGCGATCAAATAAAATAGCGTTATTGCCAGCGTGGAGAGAGCCGCAATTGCGCGAACCCCACGACCGCGCAGCCGAAACGAGACGAGGTCGGCGATGGTGTATTTACCGATATTTCGCAGCGGCTCGGCAACGAGAAGAAGGACGGCAAGATAGGCTACGAGCCAACCTACCGAATACATGAAGCCGTCGAAACCGTAAAACGCCACGAGACCGGTAATGCCGAGAAACGAAGCGGCCGAAACGTAATCGCCCGCGATTGCCCAGCCGTTCTGCAGGCCGCCGATACGCCGATGGGCGGTGTAGAAGCCGCGGCTCGTTCCGCTCTGGCCAGAGGCCCAGTAGGTGACGACGAGCGTGATGCCCACGAAGATCGCGAACATCACCAGCGAGGGCTGCGTGCTCAACGCTTTTGCTCTAGAACCTCGCGTGTCTCTCGACGGCGGATTTTGGCCGCATGGACGTCAAAGCTGCGGGCGCGCCATAGGTAGAGGGCCAGAAGAGCCCACGCCATGGCAAACTGCGAAAGCGCAAAACAATACGCCACGGTCAACGGACCTAACACCGGCCGGCTCATCGTCTTAGGGAACCAGCCTACCGAAATCGGCAGCGCCAGATAATAGGCGATGAAAAAAACGGTCGCCGGAACTACGAACCGGCGACGGGACCGCAGCAGCGCGCGGAACTCGGGCTCAGCGGCAAGAGCTTGCCAGGGCGTAGACTCACCCTGATGCCTCACTCCTCGTCCGGCCAGGCGGCCAGCTCGCCGACGGCGGCGCTTTTGAGAACGCGCAAGCCGAGCATAGCGCACTTCATTCGCGTCGGGCTTATTCCGATGCCGATATCTTCGAGCACGACGTCTTTGGCGAGCTTCGCGACGTCGGAGAGTTTCATTCCCTTGACCCTTTCGGTAAGCATAGATGCCGA
>DATDIA010000014.1:0-5394 GCA_036521295.1 Candidatus Cybelea sp.
CTACCAGACTGGCTTGGGCCAAGTCGCCGTTCAAGGCTTCTTCATGCACAACGCCGTCGGGATGTGGTTCACGTTCCTCGCGCTGGGCGTGACCTATTACGTCTTGCCCAAACTCCTGAACCGACCGATCTACTCATACGCGTTGGGCGTGCTGGGCTTTTGGACCAACCTCGTCTTCTACCCCGTCATCGGTGCACACCACTTCGAGTTCACGCCATTACCATGGTGGTTTCAAACCCTCGCGATCGTCTTTTCTGTCGGCATGCTCGTCCCGGTTTGGGCGGGCAGCGCGAACTTCTTTCTCACGATGCGCGGTCACGGCGAAGCGATCCGCCGGTCGTACGCGCTACCTTTTATCGTCGTCGGCGTCGCGTACTACTTTCTCGGCTCGACGCAAGGCACAGTGGAAGCGTTTCGCAGCCTGCAGAGTATCTGGCACTTCACCAACTTTACGATCGGGCACTCACACGCCACGATGTACGGCTTCATCACCTTCATCGCGTGGGGCGCGATTTACGCGCTGCTGCCGGCGGCCACCGGGAAGCGGCCGCACCTGCTTGCGACGGGCTTGCATTTCTGGCTTGCGACGATCGGCGTGACCTTCTACGTGCTCGTGCTCTCGGTCGCAGGCACGCTGCAAGGGCTCGACTGGGCCGCCGGCAATCCGTTCATCGCTTCGGTCGATGCCGCCGCGCCGTATTGGGTAGCACGCGCGGTGGCCGGCTCGATGATGTTTCTCGCGCACGTGATCTTTGCATACAACGTCTGGGTGATGACGTTCGGACCGGCCTCGGAAGCGACGCAGCGCGCGCATCCTCCGACAAGCGAGGTTGCTAGGACGTGAACCGCGGCATGAATAATGTCTGGTCGCTCGTGGCGGCGTCGGCGATCGTCTACGGACTACTCGCGATCGTGATGGGCGTGATTCCGGGTGTAGTCATGTCGAACACACCACCGACGGAAGGGCTCAAACCGTCCACCGCAGCGCAAGCCCGCGGACGCGAGATCTACGTCAGCGAGGGATGCGCGTACTGTCATTCGCAAATCGTGCGCCCGCTGCAACAAGACCTCGTCTTCGGGCGTCCGTCAGTTGCGGGCGATTACGCGTACTCGACTCCCGAGCTGCTCAGCGATCATCGCAACGGGCCTGATCTCACGAATATCGGCGCCCGCCAACCGAGCTCGGCCTGGCAATACATTCATCTTTGGGAGCCGCGCGCGGTCGTTCACGACTCGATCATGCCGCGGTATCCGTGGCTCTTCGACGTGAAGAGCAAGCCTGGACTCGGCGACGAGGTCGTCCCACTACCGCCCGGATTTGGGCCGAGCAGCGGGGTGGTCGTGACGACCGAGCAGTCCCGCGATCTCGTCGCGTACCTCAAATCGCTCAAGCAAGTGCCGCTGCGCGGAGGGCCGACGAAATGAACGCTGCCCTGGGCTGGATCGTCATCGCGGTCGGGGCGATCGCCACCGCCGCTACGGTCGTTGTCGCCGCGTATTGGACTGTTCGTCCGGGTGAGCGCGATCCGCGCCATCCAAAATACATGATTCTAAGGCCAGATCGATGATGGAACAAGGGCCCGCGCAGAACGAACCGGTTTCGATCAGCCTCTTCCTTGACGACGCGGGCGATTCGATCGCGACGTACAAACCGCCGGCGCGTTTCCATCTCGACACGACGCAACTTGCCGACGGCGAGCACGTCTTGCGCATCCAGGCCGTCGATGCGATCGGGAATGTAGGAGTTCGGCGGATTCCCTTCGTTGTCGCCAACGGACCCGGCATTACCGTGACGGGGCTTCGCGCGGGATCGCGCGTCCGTGGTGCGATTGAAATCGACGTGAACGCGTTCGGTGCGCAGGAGCCGTTCGATCCGGTGCGGGCGGAATCGCCGGGACCAGTCCCGGTCTGGACCTGGGTACTTTTTGTGGTCATCGTCTCCTGGGCGGCGTGGTACGGCATCGAGTACTTCCCAACGCCCGCAGCGTTTGCCAAGACGCCGACCTACGCGCCGAATCCGGCACTTGCAGCGGCGAACGCTCCAGCAACGGCGACGGAGGTTCAACCCGTGGCCGCCGTTTCGGGTGCAGCCCAGCTCGGCAGCAAGAACGTGGCGGGATTCGATTATGCGACGCTGGGCGCGCAGGTGTACGCTGCGAACTGCCAGGCGTGCCACGGGGAGAGCGGAACGGGCGTGCAGGGAACCTTTCCACCACTTGCAGGCGATCCGGTTGTGAATGGCGCCAATGCCGACGCACACATTCGCATCGTCCTACACGGCCTTTCGGGTAAAGTGATCGGGGGCACCCACTACGCCGCACAGATGCCGGCGTTTGCATCGCAGCTGAGCGACGCCCAGATCGCCGCGGTGGTCGATCACGAGCGCACCTCGTGGCAGAACCACGGGCCGATCGTCACTCCAGAGGAAGTCAGGCGCGATCGGTGAGCATTGTGAGTGTCGTGAAGCTGCGCCTCGATCCCGGCGATTCTGCGAGAATTCTTAGCGAGGCTGCCGGCGTGTTGCAAGGCGAGTCGGCGACACAACACGGATTTCTGGCGGGAGAAATATTCGTCAGCCACGACAGGAAGACCATTGTCATTCTCACGGAGTGGACGGATCTCCGCGCCTGGAGCAAGTCGCGCTACGATGTCCGCGTCGGCAAGATGCTCGAAGACTGCGTGGCGGCAAGCTCCGAAATCGAATTTGAGATTTACGATCGCCACGCGCGCTTTTTAGCAAGTAGCAATGCCGAGCTCGTCGACGAATGATCGAGATTGAGCCGCGCTTTATGCGGCACGGGATTGCTTTGCGACCCTCGGCGGCCCCGTACGAGCAACTCGGCGTACTCAGCCCCGCCTGCGCGCGCCTTCGCGACGGGACGGTGCAGATCCATCCCCGCATGGTTGCGGCGGGCAATACCTCACGAATTGGATCGTTCACTGGGCATGAAGGGCCCGATGGGGCGATGGGCTTCGAGCAGTGCGGTTTCGCGCCCGAGCCGGAAGCACCATATGAATTGCGCGATCAACCGGGCGGCTACGGCTGTGAAGACCGCGCATCACCTTCATTTCCATCCTCGATACGTATGTGATCTCCTACGTCGTCTTCGGGCCGCGCGGGCCGGAAGTGGCGCTGGCGATCTCCGAAGCGCTTTGCCGACAAAGATGCCGCGTTCTTCCCTGAGCTCATTCGCTCGCCATCGGGAGTCGCTTGCACTGTATCATCGGCCCACATTGGACACCTCGGTACGCGAAGGCGAAAGCGCGGTCGCCGACATGATCGCTTCGAGCGGCTGCTCGCCACGGCCCGTGATAGGGACGAGAGCCAAACTCAACCGTGCGCGAGATGAGGTTCCTTCGCAATAACGACGTGGGCGTAAATATCTCGAGAAGCGGAGATCGTACACGACTCGCCGAGGCAGACGAGTTCGACGGAACCTCCCTGCACATTGTGGGCGCAATCAGAAATCACAACTCGGCCTTCCCCACCCGCAAAGAGCAACGCCGCCGCCCCATCAAACAACTCCAATGTTTCGCTGCGACCGCCGGCGATTCGAATCTCTCCAACACGCAACGTTTGACAGTCGGCAAGCAACTCGATTTGCGCGACGGTTGGATGTTCTGCTCCTTTAGCGCGCCTAAGCGTCACAGGCCCAAGACCACGAGAGGCTCACGAATTAGCGGTTGCACAGGCCGATTTTACCGTGGCCACCGGAGGGCCACAGTGACCGCAGTTATAGACTGCTCGCGTAGGCGCTGAGCTTCTCGCGGTCGACCTTGACGATATGGCCGCCGCTGCGTTCGATGGCGCGGCCTTCCTCAAGCTGCGCCAGCGCGCGGCTCACGACTTCTTTCACCGTACCGGCGATGGTTGCGAGCTCACCTTGAGTCATTTGAAACGACGAGAGCACGGGACGGAGGCCCGGCTGAGGTGCGGCATGAGGCAAGAGGGCGGCGGCAACGCGGGCCACCGTCGAAAGCGCGGTCTGCGCGGCGAAGCGCTCAATAATGATACGCATGTGCTGCGCACACAGGTCATTCATCGCATTCGCCAGGCCGTGGTCCGATCCCAGCGCAGCGCGCATGACGGCTTTTGGAATACAGACCACACGGGCCGACTCTGACATCACAACAAAACGCGCCGGCGTGAGACCGCCGTCAATAGTGGCGATCTCACCGAACGCGTCACCGGCGAGGATCTCGAACAGCGCATGCTCGCGCCCCAGAGCGGATCCAATCACCGCTGCGAGCGTCCCATCGACGACAACACCGAATCCACCCCAGTCGACGTCTTGCTCGGTAATCGCTTCATTGTGATGAAACCATTTCTCTGTCGCGGCCGCGTCTAGACGGTCGAGAGTCTCTCGCGAGACATCTGCAAAGATGGCACAACGGCGCAGGAAGTCGCGCATGCCCGCGGTTTGTGGTGCCGCAACGCGGCGCAAAAGGACTTCCCAGCGGTCGGCGCCCAACATGCGCTGCATCCAGACGTAACAACGCGGATGCGTGCGTTCGAACTCTTCGCGAAGGGGGCGCGGCTCATGATCGCTGATGACTCGAAGCTCCCCACCGACCTGGAGCCCATCAAAGGCCCCAAATATCTTCGGATGGCGTTCCCACGGTGGGAGCCGGCGGACATCGAGCTCAGCGGTTCGCTGATCCTTCATCGCCCGTAAGAGTGCATCACCACGTACCTCAGGCAGCGACGCTTTCGGTAGAACGCCGGCAAGCGCCCCTACCTACCGTAAGCGCCGCAAACCAACCGAGCGCCGTGCAGCTAGAACCTAGCTGATAATCACTTCAATGTCTCGACGAAAGCCGCGACGTCGCGAACGTCGCGTTCATTGAGCGTCTGAGGATACAATGCCGGCATCGGCAGCTTAGGATGTTTGATCCAGATGATCGCTTGCGTGAAGTTCTTACGAGCGCTTTCTCTAATCAGCGGAGGCCCGACACCCCCTTGACCGTGGGCGCCGTGGCAGGCGGCACAGTTCTGCGCAAAGATGCTCGCACCGCGCGCGGCGTCGGGTACTGACGTCTGATTCTGCGCCAGCGCAGCAGGTGCGCGCGAGCGCACTTGCGGCGGCGGGCTGGTTCCGTACCCGCCAATCGCCAAAAGCCCCATGAGCAAAAGACTTAGTGATGCGACAACGCCGATCCCCGAGGCGTACCGCTGACCGGCATAACCGGTAACAAAACCCAGGCCGACGAGGCCGAGATGTTGGGCGGCGTGAAGCAGCGGCGAGCGCTCGAAGAGTGCATACTCAGAGGGCCACATCAGGAACATCGCAAGTAAGGGCGTAACCACCGCGGCTACGAGCCAAATCGCTTTTCCTTGCCGGAGCGCCACCGGCACCGTGAACAACAATGCCGAAAAGGCCGCGCCGGCGAGCA
>DATDIA010000015.1:0-5534 GCA_036521295.1 Candidatus Cybelea sp.
CCTGATTGCCAACAGCATCGCGGACTTTGCCGTTCAAGCGAAGGGCGCTTTTGCCAACCCGTTCAACCCGGCCAACGTGGGCGGCGCCGTCTGGCGGCGATTCACCGTCACGCTCGACTACCCGCACCGGCAGATGCTGCTCGCGAAGAACGCGCTCTTCGACGCACCGACTGACTACGATCGATCGGGCGTCTTTCTGATCGACAGCAAGGGTGCCTACACCGTGATTGGCGTCTTCCCGGGCTCGCCGGCGGCGGCCGACGGACTCGCTAAAGGCGACGTGCTCGTCGGCGTCAACGGCACGCCGGTCACCACCGATTCGCTCGCGCAACTGCGTACGATCCTCGCGGGATCGCCCGGAACGGTCGTTCACCTTCAGGTGCGCGGCGCGAGCGGCGCGCAGCGCGACGTCACGCTCAAGCTGGCGGACTACGTGTGAGGGCGCTCCGGCTTGACGACGTGATGCCTCGGAATCGCTCGTCGCTTCGCCATCCTGGCTCCGCTCCGGCTGCCCGCCTCCTCGCTCTGGCCATCCATGGCTCCGCTCGTCGGTCGGAGCCTCCTGCGCATTACGTCGAACGTCTCGCACGTTTACAACCGAGCCGAGCGCAGAACTTTGCGGCCTTACTCTCGCTAAGAAAATCAACGGTCCACTTCGCCAAAGACGGGGTCGAGGGAGCCTATCATCACCACGAGATCGGCGATGAGGTTTCCTGGAGCGATGCCCTTGAGCGCCTGAAGATTGTAGAGGCTGGGCGGACGCGTGCGGATCCGGTAAGGGCGATTCTCGCCGTTGCTGACGATATAGTAACCGAGCTCGCCGCGCGGCGATTCGATCGCTTGATAGACGTCGCCCGGCGGCACTCGAAAGCCTTCGCTGACGAGCTTGAAGTGATGGATCAGCGCTTCCATCGAGAGCGCGATCGTTTCTTTTGGGGGTAGCGCAACCTTGGGATCGTCGATCATCACCGGACCGGGTGTTTCGAGCCGCCGGCGCGCCTGCTCGACGATGCGCATCGACTCTTCCATCTCGTCGAGCCGCACCAAGAAGCGCGCGTACGCGTCGCCTTCGTCGCGCGTTGGCACGTCAAAGTCGTAGTTCTCGTACCCGGTGTACGGAAAGGCTCGGCGCACGTCATAAGCGATGCCGCTCGCCCGTAAGCTCGGCCCCGTGACGCCCCACGAAATCGCCTCTTGCGGGGTCAACACGCCGAGATCGATCGTTCGGTCTTGAAAGATCGGGTTCGCTTGCAGCAGCCCGCGCAGCTCGCGCATCCGGCCGGGGAATTTTTCGATGAGCGCGTCGAGGTTGACGAGATAACCCTCGGGGAGATCGCCGTTAAGGCCGCCGACGCGCAGGTAGTTGGGATGCATCCGCGCGCCGCCGGAAGATTCTTGAAGATCGAGGATGTTCTCGCGCAGATCGAAGGTGTAGAAGAAAATGGAGAGTGCGCCGAGATCTATGCCGTGCGTTCCGAGCCACACGCAATGCGACGCAATGCGCGTCAGCTCCATCGATAAAACGCGAATGATCTGCGCGCGTTCCGGGATGCGATCGGTAATGCCGAGCAGCTTTTCCACGCCGAGCGCGTAACAAAGCGCGTTCGACGACGGCGCGAGATAGTCCATGCGCTCGATCACCGTCTGCGCCTGCGTCCAAAAGAGGCCTTCTGCGGTCTTCTCGATGCCGGTGTGCAGATAACCGATCTCGGGCTCCGCCTTCACGACGTTCTCGCCCTCAATCTCGAGCATGATCTGCAAGACGCCGTGCGTCGAGGGATGCTGCGGCCCCATCGAGAGCACCATCGTATTGCCGGTCTGACTGACGATATCGGGCGAGAGCGGCTTGGCGTAAACAGTCACGACTCGCGAGCTCGCTTTATTTCTTCCTGCAGCGCCTCGAGCGTGCGTCCCGACGGCGGCGTGCCGGCGACGACATTGGTTTTGTTGGCAAAGCTCGGGCGGGGCGCGCGCTCCCGCGCGGGGCCGCGCATGGGATAATCCTTGCGCAGCGGATGCCCTTCCCAGTCGTGCGGCATCTGTATGCGGCGCAAGTCCGCGTGCCCGTCGAAAACGATCCCGAAAAGATCGTAAACCTCTCGCTCTGCCCAATCGGCCGACACCCACAAGTCCATGACGGTTGGCACGCGTTCGCCCTCGTCCACGCCGCAGAGCAGGCGCAGCCTGGCCGGCGTGCCGACCTCCGCGACCGTTGCTTTCCTCGCCGCCAGCTTCAGCAAATGATAGACGAGGTCGAAGCGAGGCTTGCGTTGGAGGTAGTCGACCGCGCCAAGGTCGAGAAGCATCGTGTAGCCGTCATTTTTGAGCGCCTCGAGGCGGGCGCGCAGCTGCCCGGGCTCGACGCGCTCGATAAAGGCATCGTCGATCGACGGACGCAGGCTCGGTGGATCGATCGCAACGCCGGCGATCGGCGGAGTTTGCGTGCTAGGCACGGTGCACTCTTGTAGTTGAAAACTTAGGCGCGCGCCAGAATGCCACCGCGACCGCCCTCGCGGATCTGCTGCTGAATCAGATTGACTGCATAGAGCAGACCGTCGGGCGTGGGCGGGCAGCCGGGAACGTAGACGTCGACGGGAATGATCGTGTCGATTCCTTGAATGACCGCGTAGTTGTCAAAAATACCGCCTGAGCTCGCACAGGCGCCCATCGATATGACCCATTTCGGATCGGCCATCTGATCGTACAAGCGCTTGACGACCGGTCCCATCTTCTGTGCGACGCGGCCCGAGACGATCATCAGATCGGCTTGGCGCGGCGAGCTGCGAAAGACTTCCGAACCGAGGCGCGCGATGTCGTACTCCGGCGCGGTGACGCTCATCATTTCGATTGCGCAGCAGGCCAAGCCCATCGTGAGCGGCCAAACCGAGGAGCTTTGCGCCCAGCGGGCGACATCGTCAACCCGGGCGAGCATAAAATGGCCGGGACTTACCGCCACACAAAGCCGCCCTTCTTCCAAACGTAGGCATAGCCGATTGCGAGTACGATAATGAAGATGACCATTTCAAGCAGGCCAAAGACTCGCAGTGCGTGCATCTGAACGGCCCAAGGATAGAACGAGGCCGCCTCAACGTCAAAAATGACGAAGAGCATCGCGACGAGATAAAAGCGGACGGGGAAGCGTCCCGCTACCGGCGAGGTCGGCTCGACGCCGCACTCGTAGGCTTCGCGCTTATGAGCGTTGGGTTTGGCCCGTGCCAAAAGCCCTGGAATGACGGTGAAGAGTAGCGCGGCCGCAACAGCGACACAGAGGTAGATTGCGACCGGTGCGTACGGGTTCATCGCTTGTGAAAGTTTTCACAAGCCCCCGAGCATACCTTGTCATCATCATTGGACCGTGAATGCGTAGCTTTTGGACCGGGGGGACCTCGCCGCTTTCTTGAACCTAAGGTTCGATCATGCGATTCGTCATCTTGGGAATGCTCCTGCTCTTTGCCCTTGGAGATGGCTGTTCACCGCCACCCAACGTCGTCGGTGTCCAAGATTTCGGCCACGTGGCCGGACGTGTGCTGGATGCGATGACCAACCGACCGATCCCAGACGCGCTCCTCTCGGTTGGTTCGCTTTACACGGCACACGCCGACGTAAACGGCGGCTTCCGCTTGCGGGCCGTCGCCGGCGATCAAACCGTCACTGCCCGCGCGCCGGGCTATTCAACGGTGACCGCCGACACGACGATTCCCAAAGATGAAACGGTCTCGATCGGCTACATCCGGCTCGTTCCGCTAACGTACCCCGCAGGTCAGGCCACACTTGCGCCGCCCCCGACGCCTACCCCGCGGGTCGCGCCGACTGCTTCGGCCGCCGCCCTTCCCAGTGCGAGCGCGGCGGCAAGCTCTTCGCCTGCGCCGGCCGTTCCTACGCCGAGCGGGGTGCCCACCACCTAGCTCAACCGTAGCGTCGCAAGATCGAGGTCGTATTCGATCGAGCGATAGATCTCGTCGGGAATTTCTCCGGCGCGGCGCATTGCGACGATGGTCTGCTGCTCCGCAGCGAGGGCTTGCTTTTGAAGGGTTCGATCGACGCGGCTCTCGCGCGCTTCATCCGTTTCACTCTTCTCGGCTTTCCCTCGAAGCACGTCGATGCGCTTGCGATACTCCTCGAGAATGCGGTCGGCGATGTCGCGTTCGAGCGGTGAGTTGCGACGAGGCTCCTCCTCACGCAACCGAGCGATACCAGCTTCGAGTGCTCGAATCCGCAAGCCGGCCTCGCGCTTTTGGCTTCTGCTCGTCTCGGTGACACCGAGCCGCTCGACGAGAGGGCGAAGCGTGAGCCCCTGAAGCACGAGCGTAACGAAGATCACGCAAAAGGTGAAGAATATAATCAAGCTTCTGGCCGGAAACGGCGAGCCGCCGAGCGTGTACGGCAACGCGAGAGCGATCGCGAGTGAAATGATGCCGCGCATTCCGGCCCACCCAAGCACGACGAGCTGCTGCCATGGGGGTACTGGGTCGCGCTCGCGCAACCGCCGGCTCAGCATACGCGGAAGATACGTCGCCGGAAAAATCCAGATTATGCGGACGACGATTACGGTTGCGCTCAGAAGCAATCCGTAGAGGACGTAGTCGCGGACGTGGGGTTCGAGCGCTTCGAGGATCGACGGCAGCTCAAGTCCGATCAAAAGAAACGCAAAGGCGTTGAGCACGAAAATAAGAAGACGCCAGACGGACGCGGCGAGCCGCCGCGACTCGGAATCGATAAAGCTCGCGGAGCGCCGGCTGAGCAGAATGCCTGCCGATACCGCCGCGAGCACACCCGAAACGTGGAGTCCTTCTGCCGCCAAGTACGCGGCGAACGGCGCGATCAAGAAGACGACGCTTGCGATAATCGGATCGGCGAATCCGCGGCGTGTGATGTAGCGTAAGATTCCCTCCAAGAAGAACCCGACGGCAATGCCGGCGATCGTTCCGCCGACTGCGACCACGACGAGAGCGATGCTGGCGCGCGCTAGCGAAAAGGTACCCGAAATCGCCGCAGCCAGCGCGAACCGGTAGAGCACGAGCGCCGTGGCATCGTTCATCAAGCACTCGCCGCTCACGATTGCGGCGACGCGCCGCGGGATTGCCAACCGCTCGAAGATCGCTTCCGAAGCGACGGCATCGGGCGGCGAGACGATCGCGCCGAGCGTGAATGCAAGTGGCCAAGTGAACTCCGGAACCGTCGCGTGAACCACGACCGCGACGACCGCCATCGTGAAGATCACTAAGCCGACGGCGAGAAGGGCAATCGGCCGCGCATTGCGCTTCAGATCGTACCAGTCAGTCGACCAGGCAGCACCGAAGAGCAGCGGCGGTACGACGAGCAGGAGGATCAGCTCCGGGTCGACGTGCGGTCGGGGTAAGTGACGCGTAAAGGCGAGCGCAATCCCGCCGATGACAAAGGCGATTGGATACGGAACGCGCAGGTGCTTTGCCGCCACGGTGAGCACGACGACCGCGGCGAGAAACGTGACCAGAACCTGAGCCTCAACCATCGTTATTGCCGTCGATGGATTCGCCGGACGCGCGCAAATCGAG
>DATDIA010000016.1:0-3299 GCA_036521295.1 Candidatus Cybelea sp.
GCTGGGCGGCTACGCCGAGATTTTTTGGCGTAACGTTCAGGCGAGTGGCGTGATTCCGCAAATCAGTTTGATCGCCGGGCCTTGCGCAGGCGGCGCCGTGTACTCACCTGCCATCACCGACTTCATCCTGATGACCGAAAGGATCTCGCAGATGTTCATCACGGGACCGGAGATCATCAAGACCGTTACCGGTGAGGACGTGACCTTCGAAGAGCTGGGCGGAGCGACAACCCACGCCACGCGCAGCGGCGTCGCGCACTTGGTGGCAACAGACGAAGCGAACCTTTTCGATCTAACGCGAGCGCTCTTCTCGTTCCTTCCGCAGAATAACCGCGAGAGACCGCCGCAATACCATTCCGACGACGATCCGCACCGTGTGGTCGATGCGCTCGACGAGCTGGTGCCCGAATCGCCGAACAAGCCTTACGACATGAGCGAAGCGATTGACGCGATCGTCGACTATGGAGACTTCCTCGAAATTCAGCCGCTCTATGCAAAGAATATCATTTGCGGCTTCGGGCGCGTGAACGGGCACGCCGTGGGAATCGTCGCCAATCAGCCGAACGTGCTCGCCGGAGTGCTGGACACGCGATCCTCGATCAAGGCGGCCCGGTTCGTGCGTTTCTGCGATGCTTTCAACATTCCGCTCGTGACGTTCGTCGACGTTCCGGGCTTTCTGCCGGGAACCGATCAAGAGTACGGCGGAATCATCTTGCACGGGGCCAAGCTGCTCTATGCCTTCGCCGAGGCGACGGTTCCAAAAATCACTATCATCACGCGCAAGGCATATGGCGGCGCCTACGATGTTATGGCGAGCAAACACATCCGCGCCGACCTAAACCTCGCATGGCCAACCGCTGAGATCGCCGTCATGGGCGCCGAGAGCGCGGTAAAGACGATCTTTCGGCGAGAGATCGCGGCGGCCGTCGACAAAGAAGCGAAGATGCGCGAACTGATCGACGAGTATACCGAGCGATTCGCAAACCCGTACATTGCGGCGCAGCGAGGCTACGTCGACGACGTGATCGAGGCGCGGCAAACGCGTAGTGCGATCTCCAAGGCGCTCGACATGCTTGGAGAGAAACGCGCCCCTCGGCCGGAGCGTAAGCACGGCAACATTCCCTTGTAAGAACGAGACCACGGATACCGATGCCCGAAAACATCGAACTCGATAATACCGACAAGCTGCAGGAGCAGATCGCGGAGGCACGCGAGGAGCTCGAGCACGAGCGTAGCCCGCAGTGGTTGCGATACGTCGGTTTGAGCGCCGCAATCTTCGCCGTCGTGGCCGCGGTCGCTGCACTGCGCTCGGGCGACCTCATAAATGAAGGGACCATAGACCAGATCAAAGCCTCGGACACCTGGACCGAATACCAAGCCGTGCGTGAGAAAGAGCATATCTACACCGTTGCGGCGGATGGCCTGGAGGATCGTCGGTCGAACCCCCCACGCCTGCGCGCCTATCGCGGCGAGGTCGCTAAGGAGGTCGCGAAGGAGAAACCGCTCGAGGCATCCGCTCGCAGACTGGAAGAGGAGTCGGCCGCGGAAGTGCAGCGACATCATGCCTTCGAGTACGCCGTCGCGCTATTGCAGGTCGGCATCGCCTTGGGCGCAGTCGCGGCGCTCGCACGTTCCAAACCGGCGTGGTACGTCAGCCTAGCGGCGGGTGCTACGGGCCTCGCCTTCTTCATTAGGGGATTCTTCTCGTGAGCACGACCAGTCGAGGGTTTCGTACGTGAAGCTTTTGCAGGGTAAACGCGCGCTTGTGACCGGAGTCGCGAATCGCTGGTCGATCGCCACGGGGATCGCGCGCAAGCTGCACGAACACGGCGCGCTCGTAGCGCTGACCTATCAGGGTGAGCGAGTGCGCGACGAGGTCCAAAAGCTTGCTTCTGAATTAAACGCCGCCCCGACGTTCGAGTGCGACGTCTCGGACGACGCGTCCTTGAACGCGATGCGGGACCAACTCGAAGGAGACTTTGGAAAGCTCGACGCGCTCATCCATTCCATTGCGTATGCCAACAAAGAGGATCTGGCCGGAAAGGTCTTCGAGACATCCCGTCAAGGCTTTGCAGTTGCGTTGGACGTCTCAGCATATTCGTTGATCGCGCTCGTCCGTGCGCTGCGCGAATCGCTCAACGACGGCGCTTCGCTCATGGCGCTCACCTATCTGGGGGCGAGCCGGATCGTTCCAAACTATAACTTGATGGGCATTGCCAAGGCGTCGCTCGAAGCGACGGTTCGATATCTTGCCTTCGATCTGGGCGATCGTAAGATTCGAGTCAACGCGATCTCGGCCGGACCGATAAAAACCGCGAGTTCGCGTCAAGTCGGCGGATTTTCGCGCATCCTCGACGTCGTGCCGAAGGTGGCGCCGCTGCGCCGTAATGTGACCGCGGAAGACGTCGGCAACATGGCGGTCTTTCTCGCGTCGGACCTAGCCGCCGCCGTGACCGCCGACGTGCACTTCGTCGACGCAGGGTACCACGCAATGGGCATGTACCCGCCGTCATTCGATGATAACTCTTAAGAAAATTCTCGTGGCCAATCGCGGAGAGATCGCAGTGCGCATCATACGCACGGCGCGCGAAATGGGCATCGCCACCGTTGCGGTTTATTCCGATGCGGACCGCGGCGCGGTCCACGTGGAGCTCGCAGACGAGGCCTATCGGCTAGGACCTGCTGCTCCTTCTCAAAGTTATCTCAACGTCGAAAAGATCGTCGAGTGCGCTCGACTCTCGGCCGCCGATGCCGTTCACCCGGGCTACGGTTTCCTCGCGGAGAATGGCGACTTCGCGCGGCGCATCGTGTCGGAGGGTTTCGTTTGGATCGGGCCGCACGCCGACGCCATTGACGCTATGGGCGATAAGCTTCGGGCGCGCCGCGCGATGCAACAAGCGGGCGTCCCGTTTGTGCCCGGTGCGACGCGCGCGATTGCCGACCTTGCGGCCGCACACGAGGCCGCACGGGAATACGGTCTGCCCCTCGTGCTCAAAGCCGCAGCCGGCGGAGGTGGAAAAGGGCTGAAGGTGGCGCGATCGTCCGCAGAGATTGATTCCGCTTTCGAAACGGCGCGCCGCGAAGCCGAAGCTTACTTCAAGGACGGCACGATCTACGCAGAGCGCTATCTCGAAAACGCCAAACACGTCGAGTTGCAGCTTCTGGCCGACAAGCACGGCAACGTCGTCCACGTCGGAGAACGGGACTGCTCGCTGCAAAGACGGCATCAAAAGCTTTGGGAGGAAGCGCCGGCCGAAATTCCGCAAGACGTGCGAACGGCCATGCGCGAGGCCGGCGTG
>DATDIA010000017.1:0-10206 GCA_036521295.1 Candidatus Cybelea sp.
GCTTTGAGGCGCAGGCGTCGGGTACCGGTCTGATCCGGCATGCGTTTGCCGTGGCGCCGTCATTTCCGCGCAGCGCGCTTTTGGACGTACCACGCGACAAGCTCAGCTCCAAAAAGATTCGCCGGGCGGCGCAAGCCGGCGACGGTCATGCGCTTGCAGCCTGGAACGGTTTCGTTGGCGATCTCGCGATCGGGCTGGCAAACGTCATCGCGTTCGTCAATCCCGAGAAGATTGCATTGGGCGGTGGCGTTTCGACGGCGGGCGACTTCATGCTCGATGCAGTCCGCCCGCAAGCCGATGCGTTGACGACGATGGTACCGAAGGGAACGACGCAAATCGTCGTTGCCTCGCTCGGAAACGATGCAGGCCAAGTCGGTGCCGCCACGATGGCGTTGCGCGGAGGTTTATCTACCGGAGTACGCGTTGCGGTATAAGGCTTTAGCTCTTGCGATGCTTCTTGGGCTGGCGGCGTTGCCGGGCCGATCGCAAAGCGGCGACGCAATTCACAAAATTCGGCACGTCGTCATCATCATGCAAGAGAACCGATCGTTCGATACCTACTTCGGAACGTTTCCAGGGGCGGACGGTATTCCAATGGCCCACGGCGTTCCGACCGTATGCGTCCCCGACCCCGCAACGAATACTTGCGTGCGGCCGTTCCATGATCCGAACGACCGCAACATCGGCGGCCCGCACAACGCCAATGCAGCAGTTGCCGCGATCGACGGCGGAAAGATGGATGGCTTCCTCGTCGTCGCGCGACGGCGGGCTCGCAGGCTCTGTCGTCAGCCGAACTCGCCTAGCTGCGGTGGTACCAACGAAGTCATGGGCTATCACGATGGACGCGAGCTTCCCAACTATTGGAAGTACGCCCGCGATTTCGTGTTGCAGGATCGTCTTTACGAGCCAAACGCGTCGTGGAGCTTGCCGCAGCACCTCTTTATGGTCTCTGAGTGGTCGGCGCGGTGTGAACGGATCGCCGATCCGACGAGCTGCATCAACGAGTTGGAAGCTCCCGATTTTCCGTCCGACTTTCGTGCCGGTAACCCGCGCCTTCACCAACCCGGGCGGCCAGATTATGCTTGGACCGATCTCACGTATCTGCTGCACGCGCATCACGTGAGCTGGGCGTACTACGTGATGGCGGGGACGGAGCCGGACTGCGCCAACAACGAAGATGCCTGCGCTTCGGTGCCGCAACGCGCCAAGACTCCCGGCATCTGGAACGTGCTTCCCTATTTCGATACGGTCAGACGCGACGGAGAGCTTGGAAACATTCGAGACCTACGCGATTTCTACACGGCCGCTCGCACTGGAACGCTTCCCAACGTGGTATGGATCGCGCCCGCGGGGGCATACAGCGAGCACCCTACGGCGCTGGTGAGCCTTGGACAGGCGTACGTCACCGGATTGATCAACGCGATCATGCGCGGCCCGGATTGGAAGAGCACGGCAATATTTTTGAGCTGGGATGACTGGGGCGGCTTCTACGATCACGTCGTGCCCCCGCACGTCGACGATAACGGCTATGGCCTGCGCGTGCCGGGAATCGTCATTAGCCCCTACGCGCGTCACGGCCTAATCGATCACCAAACGCTCAGTCACGACGCTTATGTCAAATTCATCGAGGACGACTTCCTCGGCGGCGTGCGCATCGACCCGACGACCGATGGGCGGCCCGATCGGCGCCCAACCGTTCGCGAAAACGTGCGCATCCTTGGGGATCTGCGCGCCGACTTCGACTTCCGGCAGCTGCCGCGTCAGCCCGAAATCCTCCCGGGCGCCATCGTTTGGACCGGCACGCCGGGACAGTAGCCTCGACGCAACTCAGAGTTCGAACGTCGACCAGTCGTAGAGCGTGAAACCGCGCCCGATGTCTTCCCACCCGACGAAATACGCTTTCCCAATGCCCACGACATCGTTAAATCCGACGACGCCCACGGGGAGCTCCTTTTGGGGCCTGATGAACCGTAGCTCGGTCACCGGAAGCGTTTTGACGAACGTTTCGAGCGGCTTGTTGTCGCGGGTAGCGCGCGCGATCTCGTCTTCCGTAAGGCGATCGAATGCTTGTCTTCCAAGCGATTGGGAGTAAACGTTGCGCATCTCGGTCTCGAGAATTTTTCGTTGCATCGTGCCGTATGCGCTAAAAGCGATTTCGACGGCATCGCTGAGATCGGTATCGGCCTCGAAGGGCGGGTCCAAAAGCACGACGTCGGCAGCCCTCGAGACTGAATGAGCGATGCCAACCGAAGAATTACTTGCGACTCCGCCGTCGCAGTACTCATTGAGGGTGCCATCGGGACCGGGCATCACCACGGGGTCGAACACGATCGGGAGCGCCGCCGAAGCAAACATCGCTCGATGCAACAAATCGGGGGTCGCCTCGCGCACGACCGTCTGCGGGCCGAGAGAGAGTTGCAGCGCACGGACGACGTTCCGGGGCACTTCTTCGCTGGCTCCCGCACGGCGCAAATAGAAATACTCGGGTCGCTGGAGCGAGAGATTCGTCACCGCCCAGATTATCGGCATTACGAGCGGTGCGGCCGGATCGATATTGCGAACGATCCAGTCATAGACCGGTGCGCTCTCTAAGATGCCGCGCTGGTCTTTTCTAAGCCCCGCTAAGCTGACGACGGAGGCCGCTCGATCCAAGAGTCCGCTCTCCGGATCGCGTAACGCCGCATATCGTCGCTTCGGGCGGATGAGATTCTGAGTGCTGATGCCGTACCAAAGGTCGCGGAGCTTCGTATACTGACCGGTCGCAACGAACCAGCCGTTGAGTGCGCCGATCGACGTTCCGCAGACCAGCTCATATGGCAAAAGGGGCGAACCGTCGCTCACCGAAGCGGCGGCGGCGAGCGCACCAACCAGACCAGCCTCGTATGCGCCGCGTGCACCGCCCCCGCTGAGTACGAGGGCGCGATCGAGCGGCTCTTCCGCGTCCCGAGCCGCCGTTCCGAGAAGCGCTTGCACGAGGCCGGTCGCCACTAGCGAAAACAAAAACTGCCGACGCTCGATCATGTGTAAGTTATTTAGGCGCAAGCATGGGGTAGCCTGCACCACTAGGCATGCGCAGGCCCTTGCACAATCAGTGACTTGAAGGGAGAAGTGGCCATGAATCAACGAGCCTTCAACATCACTGGGATGGATCTCAGTGGATACATGGTCAAGGATGCGCCCCGAGCGATCGCATTCTATCGCGATGTGTTTGGACTCGAGCCGGTGGTGATCTATCCCGGCAATCGGGGTGCGGAATACGAGCTTCCCGACGGGACGACATTCGGCTTGTGGGGCGGCGGTGGTGCCGTGATGCCGTTCCAGCCGAGTAACGGAATCCTGTTTGCCGTAAACGATTTCGATGCGGCCGTTACCGCCGTCAAGTCTCGTGGATTACCAGTAGTCATGCAGCACGAAACGCCAAACTGTTTCATGGCGATGATTCATGACAGCGAGGGCAACATCGTAACCCTGCATAAGCGGAAAACGCCCTCTCCAGCGTAGCGGATCTCTAAACGGCGGCGATTTCGAGGGCGCGCTCGGAAGAATCGTCCGGCGCCGGAATGTTTCCATTTTCCGCGATCGACTTAATAAGCTCGGCGATCCGTCGCGAACTGCGACGCGGTGCGACGAATTCCTGATTGTGACGAATTGCCGCCAAGCGGTCGGGCGTGGAGATCAACGTCCGTACCGCTGAGACGACCGTGGATGCCCCGCGCAGCGCGATCACGCCCAGTCCGTTGTGACGCACGAAGTCGACGTTGCCGCGTTCCTGACCCGGAACGTAGTCGTAGACGACAACGGGCAGCTGCGCGGCGTTCGCTTCGGCGAGCGTTCCAGGCCCTGCCTTCGTGACGAGCAAATCGACGGCACGAAAATATTCGGGAATTTTGTCGGTAAAGCCAAGCACGTGCATCGGTGTCGGAAGCGTCGGCGATAGCTCGCCAAGCTTTATCGCAAGGGGCTCGTTACGGCCGCACACGACGACGAGCTCGATCGGCAGGTGCGCGCGAGCGAGCGCGAGCGCAGTAGAGAGAAGTTTGCCGCCACCCTCGCCGCCGGCCATCAGCATCACGACCGGTATATCTTCCGGAAGTTTGAGTTGGGCGCGAAGGTCGGCCTTGCTGCCGGTGACGTCGTCGAAATTTGGATGAATCGGATGGCCGAGCAGGCGCAACCGTGCCGGCGGAACGCCACGCGAAAGTGCCCGCTGATAAACTTCCCGCGCCGGCACGACGACGGCATCGGCATCCGGAACGAGCCACGACTCGTGAACCTTCCCGAGATCGGTGATAACCGTTACCACGGGAATATGTTCCATGCCAGCGTCGTCTCGCGCACGTAAGGCAGCGTGATTCAACAGAGGATGGACTGAAACGATGACGTCGGGGCGATACTCGATAAAGAGATCGCGCAGGCGCTCGCGATAGAGCGGTTCGCAGAAGCGCACCAGCGCTCGATAGCGGCGGCGCCCGTTCGTGGCGTAGTAGAGCGCGCCGTAAATCGGCGGTGCGTAACGCAACGCCATGCTATAACCAAGCCCGAGCTGCGTGAGCGGGAATGCGCAGTGCGCAGCGACGTCTTCGATGCGCGACGCATATGGGTGCGGTGCCTCTTCGAGAGCAGCCGCGAGCGCGTTGGCGGCGCTGCGGTGGCCGCCGCCGGTATCCGAAATCAACAGAAGCGCCCGTTTGGCCATTACGCTCTCCCGATTAGGTTCTGGCAGGTACCCTCCTCGTGACGCGCCTCCCTGCGTTGCGCTCGGCGGCTCGTGTGAGCCAGCGTCGCCAAAAGCGCCCGAGCCGGCGCATCGTAGAAGCGGAAGATATCGCCAAACTCTGTAGCTGGGTTTCGGTGATGGCCGTCGTGGTCCTCGGGAAGCACGATCCCCAGTGGATGCAGGAGACCGCGGAGCCATCTTGGCGTTTGCCATCCAAGTTGGCTGGTATGACGCCACCACACGTGCAGCTGACCCAAAGCCAGTCCGCTAACGGCACCTGACCAGGAAACACGCCAGACGAACGCGGCGACGATCAGATACGGTACGGCGCCGAGAAAACCATCGAGGAGCACCGCGGGATCGGGCGAGAGCACGGCATGGTCGAGGTACGAGCGCCGGCGATCGTGATGCGTTCGCAAGTGCAGAGTGAACCAAAGATGCTGCGGAATGTGATAGAAGAACGTCGAGGCAAAGTCTCCGGCGACGAGCGTGATGATGAGAGCGGTAATAAACGGTATACTGGCGGCGACCTCGTTGAGTAGCTGCAGCATACCTAACATATACCACACCGAACCTCACCACACCGCATCGGTGCAGCTCACTCGCGCTCTTAACGTCGCGTTAAGCTGGCCATCGCCCGCCGACGTGGATGCGCTCAAGGGCGCCGTTCTCATTCGAGACGGTCCACGCCTCACGCACCCGGAACTCGCGATTGCCCGCGCGATTCTTCGCACGAATCCGCGTATCGTCGCAGCCGACGCGTTGCTTTTTGCCGATGGGACGGTTACCGCGGCGCTTGCAAACTCGCTTCCGCCGGAGTTTCTGGGTGCCGTGCTTCTGCAAGAGTCGGCGTACGATCCGCAAGCGCTATCGTCGGCGGGCGCAGTCGGAATCGCACAGTTCATGCCGGAAACGGCCGCCACCGTCGGAGTCGATCCTTACGATCCGTTCGCTTCGATCGATGGGGCTGCCGCGCTGTTGGGGGAGTACGCTTCCGCATACCGGCCTCACTATGCCGATGCGTACGCGGCTGCACTCGCTGCCTATAATGCCGGTCCGCTGGCGGTGGCGCAGTACCACGGCGTGCCGCCCTATCCGGAAACACGCGAGTACATTGCTTTGATCTTCGATCGCTGGGCTCGCATCGTATCGTACGAGCGTACGTCGACTCGCTGACCCTTGTTCGACGCAGGCCGTTTAGGATGACAAGGCTGCGGAGCGAAAGAACATCACCAGATGAGGTCGTTCAAAAGTGGAATCCTCGCGCTGGTTACCCTTGCAGCGAGTGGATGCGCGTGGAGCGCAAGCCCGGCCGACGGATTGCGTTTCGAGGCGCCGGCAGGGTGGCGATCGTCGCCGGGCATCATGGGGTTTATGCAATTCTGGCGACCGCCGGGCGACGATCGAGAGGTGCTCATGCTCTTCAAGTCGCCTAAGCCGCTGCAGCCGCGCGACATTTTCTCGACGACCGAGCTTCAAGATACGTTAAAGCACGCGACAGTCGAGCGACGCCGGACAATCGAGATTTGTGGAGCCCAACCCGCGACGTACGTTGAGGCGCGCGGCTCCGGGAGCCGTGGCGACGATCGCATCGAGATGGTGATGACGACCACCGGTGGGAAGAGCTATTTCGCAATGTACCTCCGTCCACTCGAGGCCGCGCCAAACTCGATGGCTCAAGCGGCACTACGAGAGCTTTGCGCGAAACCCTGACCGCTTGGCGCGTCCCAATGCCCTAGGTTCCCTGAAACAGCTCTTCGCGCGTCAGCCGCTCGGGTGGACCGCGTCTGAAGCATCGGGCCCACGCCTGAGGCGGATTTTAGGCTGGCCGGCGTTGACGGGGATCGGTTTAGGGACGATGCTGGGCGGCATCTTCCCGACGATCGGCGCGGGCGCGCACGCGGCCGGTCCCGGCGTGATTCTCGCCTACGTGCTCTCCGGGCTGGTCAGCCTCTGCGTTGCGCTCTGTTACGCCGAGTTCGCATCGATGGTTCCCGTCGCCGGCAGCGCTTACACGTACGCATATGCAACGCTTGGCGAACTGGTGGCGTGGATTATCGGCTGGGATTTGATCTTGGAATACGGCTTGTCGCTCGCGCCCACCGCCTCATCGCTCTCCGACTATTTCCAGCATATGCTCGCCAACATCGGCATCGTCTTTCCAGGCTGGGCGCAGACGGCGAACCTGCACGGTCCGCATCTGCAAATCGATCTCTTTGCTTCGATCGTGACCTTAGCGGTCACGTTGCTGGTGGCCATCGGAATTCGCGAATCGGCAAGCGTCAACGGCGCGCTCGTTGTCGTTCAGATACTCTCGATGCTCGTTTTCATCGTCGCCGTCGGGCATGCGATCCGGCCGGCAAACTTGCACCCGTTTGCGCCTTTCGGCTATCACGGCGTGATCGCGAGCACTGCACTGGTGTTCTTCGCCTATATCGGCTTCGACACGGTCACGGTAGCTTCGGAAGAGGCAAAGCGCCCCGAGCGTGACGTTCCGGTCAGTATCATCCTCGCGCTCCTACTCGGCGGAATTCTCTACGTTGCGTTAACGCTCTGCACGGTGGGCGTGCTGCCCTTCGGGCGGCTCTCCGACGGCGCAGCGATGCTTGACGCGCTGGGATCCGTGACCAAGAGTCACACGCTCTATTGGATCGTCGCGTTCGGCGGTTTGGCTGGAAATGCGACGGTCATGCTGACTTCGCTGCTCGGACAGGTACGAATTTTTTACGTAATGGCGCGCGATCGCATGCTGCCGCCGGGAGTCGCGCGCATCCATCACGTCTTTCGCACGCCCGCGCGCATGACGGCGCTCACGGGCGGAATCGTCGCCGTATTCGCGGCGGTCTTACCGCTCACGGACCTCCTTACGTTGGTGAATATCGGTACCTTAGCGGCCTTTGCGATCGTTTGTGCGGGCGTGTTGGTGCTTCGCGTCGTCAATCCAGCCGCAGCGCGCCCGTTCCGGGCTCCGCTCCTGCCGCTCTTCTCAATCGCCGGGGCCGTATCGTGTCTCTATCTCGTTAGCGGACTCCAAGTTGCAACGTGGATCCGTTACGCCGTTTGGTTCGCAGTGGGCATCGTGGTCTACGCACTTTACGGCTTTCGCAACTCCCGCCTGCGCGTGGTAAAAGGGGTTTAGCGCCGGGCCATGGCAAGAGGAGAAGCAGTGACGATGCACACCGCGCTCTCCGACCGCTTCGAACTCATAACGGTCCCACGGTCACGTGGCGTGCGCTCCTTTGCTCAGGACGTTGCACGAGGGCTTAGCTCGGAGCCCAAGCACTTGCCCTGCAAATATTTTTACGATGAGGTCGGTTCGGCTCTCTTCGACGTCATCACGCGCTTGCCCGAATACTACCTAACGGCAGCGGAAAGCGAAATTCTTTCCGAGTGGGGGTGGCAGATCGTGCGCGTTCTCGATGCGCCGGTCGATCTGCTCGAGCTCGGCAGCGGAAGTGCGATCAAGACGCGGATCCTCATCGGCGAAGCGCTGCGCATCCAAACGGAACTCTGCTATAGTCCGATCGACATATCCACCGAAGCGCTTCGCGCGTCCTCACTGGCGCTGGTCGATAGCTATCCCACTCTGCGCGTTCGCGCCTATTCGGGCGACTACTTCGACGTTCTCGAATCGCACGCCGTGCGTCTTGAACGTAAGACGCTCGCCATGTTGATGGGCTCGAATATCGGCAACTACGAGCCCGAGAACGCGCGGGTTCTTCTCGGATTGCTCGGCGCCGCGCTGCGGCCCGGCGACGGCCTGTTGCTCGGGGCCGATCTCAAGAAGGATCGTGCGACGCTCGAGCTCGCCTACAACGACCCGACCGGCGTTACGGCGGCATTCAACCGGAACCTGTTGGCACGTATCAATCGCGAGCTCGATGCGGATTTCGATCCTCGCAACTTCGTGCACGTGGCTCGCTACGACGAAGAGCGCGGCTCGGTCGACTCCTTTCTTCAAGCGCGCGAGCGCGCCGTGGTCTGCGTGGGCGCTTTGGGTCTGCGGGTGGTAATTCGAGCCGGCGAACCGATTCACACCGAATCGTCCTACAAGTTCAGCGACGACGACATCCTTCGGCTCGGAAGCGCTGCGGGGTTTGCGCCAGGGGCGGTCTGGCACGATCGCGCCAACCGCTTCACCGTTCATCTCTTGGTTCGAGAAGCGATTTAAGGAAGCGCGGATCTTCCTCAAGCGAAGACGCGCTCGGCAAGCCGGAGAATCACGTCGACGCCGATTGCCAGCCCGGAGGCCGCAACGCTTCCCGCGACGATCATCTGCGGCTGATGCAGAGTCAAGCCATTGAATATCAGCACGCCGAGGCCGACACCCCCAACGTAGCCACCCAGCGTGCCGATCGCGATCATGGCGATCGCCGCGATGCGAATGCCGCCGATCAACACCGGCAGCGCTTGCGGGAACTCGACTCGCAAAAGAATTTGTCTCGCCGACATGCCCGAGCCGCGAGCCGCGTCGACCTGCGCGCGATCGACGCCCGTGATGCCTGCCGCGACGTTTCGTGCAAGCATAAACTGCGCGTAGACGACGAGCGCGACGAAAATCGGCGTAAATCCAAGCCCGAACCACTGCACGAAGACCGCAAGCAGGGCTAAGCTCGGAATCGTATAGATCGCGCCGAGGGTTCCGAGCAGCCACGGTGCGATCTCTGGGCGACGCGCCGCAAAAATGCCGAGCGGAACGGCAAAAGCGAGGGCAGCCACGAGCGCGAGCGCGACGAGCTCGAGATGGCCGGCTGCCAATACGGCGACGCGTAAGGGATGGTCGATGAGGTAGTTCATTGCGGACGCAACAGCTCGCGCCCCCGCATGAAGTAGCGGCGAAAGACGTCGTCGCCCGCGTGCACGAGGTCGCGAACGTACGGCGTCGAGGGATGCTCGAAGAGTTCGAACGGCAGACCGGCCTGCTCGATGCGGCCGCCGCGCATGACGACGATCCGGTCGGCCAAGCGAAAGGCCTCGTCCACGTCGTGCGTCACGAAGAGCGTCGTGGTGCGCAACTCCGCGACGATGCGAACGAGCTCGCGTTGCAGCGAGCTGCGCACGACGACGTCGACGGCGCCGAAAGGCTCGTCCATCAGCAGCGCGCGCGGCCTTGCAGCGATTGCGCGCGCGACGCCGATGCGCTGCGCTTCTCCTCCCGAAAGCGCGCTGGGCCGGCGCGTCCGATACGTGGGCGGATCGAGTCCGACGAGCTGCAGCAGTGCGTCGACGCGCTCGGCGATCTTCCGCCGGTTCCACCCCAGCAACGAAGGAACGACGCCGACGTTCTGCGCGACCGTCATATTCGCAAATAATCCGATGGCTTGAATGACGTAACCGATACTCCGGCGCAGTTCGACCACATCGAGCTGCGCGATGTCGAGGCCGTCGACGAAGACGTGCCCTGTCTCGAGCGGGACCAGGCGGTTAACGGTGCGCAAGAGGGTGGATTTGCCGCATCCCGAGGGCCCAAGGAGCACGACGAGCTCGCC
>DATDIA010000018.1:0-3514 GCA_036521295.1 Candidatus Cybelea sp.
CGGGAGTCTCGTAGGCGTCTTCGACCTCGACGCCCTTGCCGCGAAGATCGGCGATGCTCTTATCGATGTCGTCGACTTCGAAGACGATGCCCGAGGCGCTGCCGGGATCGCGATCCGCCCACTCGGTCGTCATCACGCTAAACGTGCCGTCGCCGATGGTCGACTCGTTGTACTTCTCGACGCCCTCCTCTTCGTACGGGCCGCTAAACTTCAGGCCAAGGTTATCCTCGTACCACCTTCGTAGTCCCGCGACGTCCTTTGCCGGATACACGGTAAAGGCGATCTGTTTTATCATCTGTCCCCCAGTTTAAGGTAGTGGATGTGGTGCCCACGTTAGACTACTCTCCGATGCCGGGGGTTGCCGAAGGTCAGAAGGCGCCGAGGCCGTTGGGGGTGCCCCATCCCGCTGGGCCGGAGTAGGTCTTGAACTGTTTGGTTCCCGCGGTGCAGAGGTAGCTGCCGCCGCACGACCCGTTGCTTCCGCTCGAGATGTAGTGCAGCGCCTTTTTCAGCTTCTTGCTCCGCAGCTTCCAAAGATTCTTGGGGCCGTGCTGCGACTTCGCGTTTCCGGCAAGCCCGTAGATGCCGGCGATCATCGGCGTGGCAACGCTCGTGCCGCCGATGGTGAACCAGCCGCCTGCATCGTACGAGTCGTACTCGGCAACGTCATAGGCAACGGCCGAAATGTCGGCGCCGGTGCGATTCGAGCAACTCGGATCGTGCTGCCACTTCGGTTTCTTCACTTGCTGGGCGCAGCCCGAGCCGGCGCCGTCCCATGCCTGCTCGCTATATTTGGAGCCGTTCTTGGAGAGGACCGTACCTCCGACCGCGTCGACGGTCGGCAGGGACATCGGCGGCCCGATGATGTTATAACCTTCGTCCCCCGAGCCGGCGGTATAGATGACGCCCGGCGTATCGAAGTACGACGGGTCGATCGAGCACGAGTACGAGTAGCAGATCCAGCTGTTGCTGACGACGTGCGCGCCGAGCTTCACTGCTTCCGCTTCGGCGGCTTGGAGATCGTCGCTGTTCTCGCTGTTCGCCTCGATGAGGTAGATCGTGCAGTTGGGGCAGACGGCGGAGACCATCTGAACGTCGAGATCGGTCTCGACGCCCCAACTCGGGCTCCCCTGCGGGTAGTTGCTCGTTTGGCCTTGCTGATTGTACTTGGTGAAGTTCGCGGTTCCGAGGCCGTAGGCCGAACGATACGTTGCAAGATCCGAGGCTACGTCTGGATTGTCGTATGCGTCGACGATCGCTACGATCTGCCCCTTGCCTTTGGTAGCCGACGGAAGATTGTAGGCTGCTTGAAAATCGGCCGGCGTCCAGCCCGAACTGCCGCTGTCGTGGTGACCGGGCTTCGCCTCGATGAGCGCCAGGCACTGGGCGCCGCCACGCGGCGCGGAGCCGCAGGCCGGCCGGGCGAGATTGCGCGCCTGCCACTGCGGCATCGCGTGGGCCCGTGCGTTAGGTTGAGCGATGCCGTTCTCTACCGGCATCCCTGAAGTGCCGCCGTTGCTGCAGGCGGCAATCGCAAGCACCGCAAGCAGCGGTGCGGCAAATCTGAAAGCTCCGTTCACAAATACTCCTCGGCGAGCGTGGGGTGAGTCTTGGAGCTTATCGGCGGCTCGCAGCGCCACCTTTCGTCTGGTACGTTAAGGAGGTGAAAGGGCGATTCGGATCGCCGCACGATGGCGTTCGCGATCGCGGCGTCGAGTTGCCATAGCGCGTCACGCAGCGCGGCCACCCAGACACCGGTGCCGCCCATGCGGGCTCCCGATCCAACCCCTACGCCACCAGTTTACGTCGCGCTCGACTACGGCAAGCCTGGACAGCCTGTGCTGCGCGCGGTCGACATCGCTCAAATTCGAAAAGTGTTGCACGAGCTGAAACCGTGCCAGCGCGAGCTCTTGCGCTACATAGCCAGCGAGCAGCCCATCGCGGTATTCTTTGCGGTTAAGACGGCCGGCAGCTTGACGACCGCACCGCACGTCTTCGGAACCAACAACCTCTATTATTTTCCAATCGACGGTACGGTAAAGCCGGCGATGTCCGAAGAGTCCGACGAGCAGACGATCGCAGATCAGGCGTATAGCGACTAGAGTTTAGGTTTTGCCGTTACGCAGCGCGGCGAGCTCCGCGAAGAGTTTCCTTTCCTTATCGGAGAGGTTCTGCGGGAGCTGTCCGATCAGGCGAACGTATTGATCGCCGCTGCCCTTGCCTTTGACCAGCGGCAGGCCGCGGCCCGCGAGCCGCAGCAGGCGGTTATTCTGCGTTCCGGCGGGGATCGTCATCGCCACTTGTCCGCTCAGCGTCGGGACGTTGACCTGGCCGCCGAGCAGCAGATCGTAGATGCTTACCGGCAGATCGACGTACAGGTCGTCGCCTTTGCGTTTATATGTGGGATCCTCTTCGAGACGCACGATGAGATAGAGGTCGCCGTTCGGGCCGCCATTGGCTCCGGCGCCGCCTTGCCCCGCGAGACGAATGCGCTGCCCCTCGCTGATTCCGCGCGGAATCGTTACTTCGAACTTCTTGTTGAGGATGACGTGACCGGTGCCGTGGCATTGCGGGCACAAGTGCCCGCCTTCGGTTCCCGTTCCGTGACAGCGGGGACAGAGGTCTTCGATCTGCAGCGAGACGGCTCTCTTGCCGCCGTCGAAAATGTCGCGAAGGTGCAGCTCGATCGTCGTCTCGAGATCTTGTCCGCGCATCTGACGCGCGCGGCCAGGGTTGGGCCGCGTCGTTTGACGGCGGCCGATACCCGAAAAGAAGATGTCGAAGAAATCGGAGAAGCCGCTCGGGCTCTCGCCCGGTCCGCCGAGATCGAACTCGAACTCCTGACCGTTGACGGTCGTGCGATAGCGGCGCTGCTGTTCGGCTTGATGCGCCGCCTGTTGCCAGTTCGGCCCGAGAACGTCGTACTTCTGTCGCTTTTCGGGATCGCCCAACACTTCGTAGGCCTCGGAGATCTCCTTGAACTTCTCCTCAGCCTCTTTGGGGCTATTGAGGTTTGCGTCGGGATGCCATTTGCGCGCGAGCTTGCGATATGCGGACTTGATGTCTTTCTCGGCGGCGTTCTTCGGAACGCCCAAGATGGCATAGTAGTCCTTAAAATTCATTCGTCTACGGTTTTGGCGACGATGACTTTCGCGGGTCGCAACACCTCTTCGCCGAGCGTATAGCCCTTCTCGGCGACCTCGACCACCGTATCTTCGCCGGCGGCATTGGTTGCCGACGTGCCGATCGCTTCGGCGAGCCGCGGGTCGAACGGCTTGCCTTTGATCTCGATCACCTTTACGCCCTCGCCCGCGAGCAAGGCTTCGAAACCGCGCAGCGTCTGTTCGAGGCCGCCGCGCAGCGTGTCGCCTTCGGCTTTTGATTCGAGAGCGCGCTGGAGATTGTCGAGTACGGGCAAGAAGCGCTCCAGCAGCATTCGCCGCCGCGTGGCGACGAGCGAATCGAAGTCGCGCTGGGTGCGCTTCTTGTAGTTATCGAAGTCGGCAACGGCCAG
>DATDIA010000019.1:0-3924 GCA_036521295.1 Candidatus Cybelea sp.
CCCGATGCGGGAGTAACGCCCCCTGCGCCGCCGCAGCCGGCAGCGATTGCGGCCAGAATGCAGGGAGCAGCCCAACGCAAAACGAGCTGCATGGAAATCCTTATTCGCATGGCATCTCCTTGTATTCGAGAAGTGTGGAGCGCTCGCGTTCCCCGCACGCGCGCGCCATCCCTGGCAGCATTGCTGCTTAGGAAGAGCTCCCGTCAAGCTGAGGGATCGCGTCGCCGTCGAGAAAGACGTCGAGCTCCCGCGATGAGAACTGCAGCCCAGCCCAGAACGCGCCGAACTCGGCGTACCGCGCGCTCGCCTCGTCAAAGCGCATTTCGTAGATGAGCTTCTTGAAGGTCAACGGATCATCGGCATAAAGGTCGACGCCCCACTCGAAATCGTCAAAGCCGATCGACCCCGAGATAACCTGCGTCACGCGGTTATGATAGGAACGACCGACGACGCCATGCGCGCTCATCATTTTTGCGCGCGCTTCGAACCCGAGAATGTACCAGTTCTGCACCTCGCCGCGCCGCTTACTCATTGGGTAGAAGCATTGGTAGCGCCGCGCCGGAATCTTAGCCCACAATCGAGGAGCGATATACGGACTATCGGCCTGTTTTCGCATCAGTTCGTCGAAAGCCGCGATCCATTCAGGTGATTGAGGTGCGAGACCGCGCTGGTTCAGCTCGGCGTGAATCTTTCCGGAAGCGTCGTACAGACCGAGCTCCAACACCGAAACGTACGAACCGTGTGCAACGAGAAAATCGCGTAACTCGAGTTTGTCCACGAGCGTCTGCGCGTAGGCGAGACCGTCGAAGCTGCGGGCGTAATGAGTGAGCATGAGATCGCCTTTGTGTCCGACTACTTGCGTCAAGCCGACATCGCCGTCGCCATTTCCCTTGAGGTGATCGACGAGATCGGCGGCGTGCCCGGCATACTTGTCGCGCCGCTTCTCCGGCAATGCATCCCACGCGCGCCGGTTGAATGCGAAAATGCGATGGAGAATCCACCACCCTTCGAGAGACTCTGGAACGTTGGGGTCGCGCATTTCGTTTTTGATTCTACCGGGCCAATACTTTCGCGCGCTTCACCTCGGCTTCCACTTCGGCCTCCAGGCGATCGGGATGCTCGCGATATTTTGCCCAAAGCGGCGGCGTGTGGGCGATATCGTTGAGCACGCGCGTATAGACCGCGTTGACGGGTGTCGGCACGCGCAGCTCGAGCCCGGCCGCGGCCACTGCACCATTGAGGACGTCGACTTCGGTTTGTGACTTGGCACGCCGCAAGTCGAGTAGCAGCGATGGAGGTTTCGTGCCGCGCGCCCCGGCGATGCTGTGTGCCAAGAGCGTGCGGGAAAGCGGACTCGGCAGGGCAGCGACCCCGAGGAGCGCTCGCACCGGATAGCGCGGCAAGTCGATCGGTTCGATGCGCAGCGCCTGCATCACCGCACGGACCTCGCGGATCATGCGAATCTCGAGCGTAAAGATCTTATCGAAATGTACGAACCGGTTCGGCAAGACGTTCAGGATCGCACAACTCGCGTTGGCCACGACGTTAAGAGACAGCTTGCTCCACTTCAGCGCCCGCCAATCCTCGACCACCTTCACCGTCAGACCGGTACCTGCAAAGGTGGCCGCCAGCCAATTGTAGGCGTTGGCTCCGATCGGCGCGAGCGCTAAGCCGCCCTGTTTCGCGGGGCGCGCGTTTCCGTCTCGGTCGCGGTCGACCGGCGTCGTCAGCGCGGCAGCGACAACGCTATCCTCGCCGAAGGCTGCCGCCAGCCGTTCTTCATTGCCGACGCCGTTTTGCGGGGAAACGAAAACGCATTTTTCCGGGAACGGAATCGCCTTGCGCAGCGTTTTGATCGCGCCGTCGGTATCGTAGGCTTTCGTCGCGACGAGCGCCACGTCGGCGTCATACGACGTTACCTCTTCCAAGGCGCGCGGTGCGTATGCAACGTCGACTCCGATGGCACGAAGCAGATCGCCGAAATACGTTCCCACGGCGCCCTTTCCGACGATGTAGACCTTCACGCGGAAACGCCCGTCGAACCAAAACCTCCTTCACCGCGCAGCGTGGGCGGCAGTTCGTCGACCAGATCGAATGACGCGTGCGCGACCGGCGCGACGACCATCTGCGCGATGCGATCGCCTCGATGAATCACAAATGGTTCGGTACCGAAGTTCGCCAGCACGACCTGAACTTCGCCGCGATAATCGGCATCGATCGTGCCCGGTGAGTTGAGACAGGTGACGCCACAGCGGATTGCGAGTCCGCTGCGCGGACGGACTTGGGCTTCGTAGCCCGGCGGCACGGCGATCGAGAAACCGGTTGGAACGAGCGCGCGCGCCCCGGGCAACAGGGTGAGTTGTTCGCGAACCGCCGCACAGAGGTCCGCTCCGGCCGCGTGCTCGCTCATGTATCCTGGAATCGGCAATCCTTCGCCCAGCGGCAGCCGCTGGAGCGCGACGCGCACGCGCTCCATTTAGTGGCCGGTAACGCCCGGACGCATAGCCACTACAGCTGGGCCAGTTCTTCGCGGAAACTCTCGATGTCGTGAAACGAGCGATAGACGCTTGCGAAACGTATGTATGCAACCGGATCGAGTTTACGCAGCGCCTCCATAAGCTTTTCCCCGACGAGAGCCGACGGCACCTCGCTTTCGCCCCGTGCGAAGAGCTCCCGTTCGAGGTCGGCAGCGACGCCCTCCATCCGGCCCTCTGAGATCGGCCGCTTTTCGCACGCCTTGCGCAATCCGGTCAAAATCTTCTCGCGGCTGTACTGCTCGCGCCGTCCATCCTTCTTA
This sequence comes from Candidatus Cybelea sp., assembly GCA_036521295.1. Taxonomy (GTDB): domain Bacteria; phylum Vulcanimicrobiota; class Vulcanimicrobiia; order Vulcanimicrobiales; family Vulcanimicrobiaceae; genus Cybelea. Next base: position 2,798 of record DATDIA010000019.1, read on the forward strand.
ACGACGAAAAGCCGCGGAACTTCCATGCGCTCGTAGGTTGTAAAACGATGCTTGCAACGCGGATCGAGACACTCGCGTCGGCGGCGCACGACGGTCTCGTCGTCGCGCGAGTCGACAACGCGCGTCTCACTCTTGCGACAAGTCGGACAAGTCAGCGGCAGGTCTCCCCCACGGCATATCTTGTGGGTGCCCGTATTATACGTCACTACGTGTGGGGAAGGCAAAAAAAGCCCCAACGCGCTGTGCACGTTGGGACCCTGCATCCTCGGACGGCGTGCGCTGTCAGGCAGAGCCGATCTTGAACATCTTGGTACCACAGACGGGGCACTTGCCTTCCACTGCTGGGCGACCGTTTTTCATCGTAATCTGCACCGCGTCTTTCATTTCACGCTTGGTTTTGCACTTGACGCAATATGCTTCTGCTGCCAACTTCGGTACCTCCGTGCGGCCAGGCTATTCCGTGGGCACTCCTTATTCCCCCCGCTTTCCGTCCGTAACGACGTCGTGATGGTCGGGGCGATGTGGGAGCCGACCTTCGAAACCCGGGAGCGAATCGAGGCCGCCCGGGGCGGGCGCGGCTTCGATGCCGCCGCGCCGGGCCTGTGGCGCTGCGGCGATTTGAGCGGTCTAGCACGGGCCTGCGTCGCCATCGTCGGAACTCGGGCCGCCACCCCGTATGGGTGCCGGCTCGCGCATCGTTTCGCGGCCGAGCTCGGCGGCGCCGGCTGCTGCATCATCTCGGGACTCGCCCTTGGAATCGACGCCGCCGCTCACGAGGGCGCTCTGAGCGCCAAGGCGCCCACGATCGGCATCCTCGGCGGGGGCCATCGGCACTTCTTTCCGCCCCGTAACGCGGGACTGGCTCGACGCATGCTTGCCGGCGGGGGCGCGGTGCTCTCACCCTTTGCGCCCGATCAGGCGGCCCACCCTGGGCAATTTCTCGCACGCAATGGCGTCGTCGCCGCGCTTGCCGACGCCGTGCTCGTCGTGGAGGCGCCGGCACGAAGCGGAGCGTTGAATACGGCGAGCTGGGCCGCCGGGCGCGTCCCCGTTCTGGCCGTGCCGGGCGATGTGGACCGCAAGCACGTTGCGGGGTGCCTTGCATTGATCAGAGACGGCGCGACGCT
>DATDIA010000020.1:0-4731 GCA_036521295.1 Candidatus Cybelea sp.
GCTGCAGGCGCTGCGCCGGAGAAAGGCCGCTGCCGGCGCTGAAGGGCACGGGTCGCCCTTCATCTTCACTACGCCGAACGGAACGCTCCTGGACCGCAACAACGTCCGCAGACGGCACTTTGCAGAGGTCTGCAAACGAGAAGAGATCACTGGGCTGCGGCCACACGACCTCCGACATACGATGACGAGCCATGCAATTGCAGCGGGCCTTTCGCCGATTGCCGTAGCACAGCGGCTCGGACACGGCAGTACGCGGAGGACGCTCGATCAGTACGGCCATGCGATGGCGGGTCAGCAAAAGGAGGCGGCCGCCGTTCTCGAGCGGCGCTTAGGCCCACGTCGACGGGCGGTTCCGCAAAATAGGCGGTAGCATAGGTTGTCGCCTAACTCCGGCCCCGCCGATTCTCGCCCTCGTATGGGCTAGAAAAACCTTATTTTATAGGGCTTTAGTCCTGGAGCGGGCGGCGGGAATCGAACCCGCGACTCTTGCTTGGAAGGCAAGGGCATTACCACTATGCAACGCCCGCAACGCTGTCGGTTTCTACGAGGTCGGGCAATGAACACCCTATGCTACCCATACGCAAGCGTGTGAATCTTCGATGGGGAGAAGAGTGATCCGAAATTGCCGGGAGATTGCGGCGCGGTGGCCGCATGACAAGCGCTACGCGGTTCTCGTCGCGATCGCGTTTGCGCGCGTTCGCACAATGAAAGGCGGCGGCAGTCGACGAGGCATACGGCGACGTCGTTGTTGTCGAGCGACGATTATGATGAGTTTAGACGATTATGATGAGTTTATAGGATGACGCTCTCAGAGAGCGATTTGGGCAGGGCTGGATTTGAACCAGCGTAGCGCTTTCGCGCGCCAGATTTACAGTCTGGTGCCATTAACCACTCGGCCACCTACCCACGTCCGGCCCAGTTGCGATGATCGGGCTGACCAGGGTACGATAGTGGGGCTACGGGCTCCTCGGGTAGGTGATAGTGGTCACCCCTGAAACCTGTCCTCATGGACCTCTCATGTCCCGGCCGGGAGGGTCGTCTACCATGGAGGCCACAGCAAACTCGCTTACGACCTTTGGAGTGTGCCTAGGATGGCTCGCCTAGCGACCCTCGCGGTTGCCGCCCTCGCAGGTCTTCTTCTCGCCAGCTGCAGCGGGGGGAACTTCGGCCAGGCCGGCCTCTCTCTGCCAACCGCGGTAGACGGCGTCCAAACCGTAAGCGATGCTGCCGACGCCCTCGACGCCCATCGCAATCTCGCGTCGGAGAATGCCAAGGCCGCAATTGCGGTAACCGACGCTTTCGGCTCCTTCGTTCGCGATATTAGCGCCGATCAGCGCGCGCTCGCTCTGGCGCCGCCTCATTCGTCTGCGCATCAAAGCGTGCACTTCGTGCGGCAGTACATGATCGAAGAAAACGGCAAGCGGATTCTCACCGGTTCAGAGTTGTTCATGCCAAGGGGTGTGACAGCCACGGAGTATTGCCAAAGCTCGGCGGGTTACAGTGAGCGCGGAATTCCTTCCCTCGACGAGACGTTTGGCTGGGAGAGCGGCGCGTTCAGCAGCGGTACTCGAACCGTGGGTGAGCGCGGATCGGCGATTTGGTCGGCCCTCGCAAGCGGGGCCATCGTGCAGGGAGCGATCGGGGGACTCACGATTGCGCGCGCGGGGGGTAACGCCGCTTGTCCGATAACTGCGCCGGCATTCATATTGAAGGGCGGGTTATCAGAGAACCCATTCCAGATTCCGATCGCAGTGGAGTTCCAGCGCGGCCAGCTTACCAATTTGAGCGTCGCCAACGGTCGGTTTGCAAGCGGGAACAACTTACAAGTGACGACCGCAAACCGTCAGCCTGTTCGAGTGACCGGCCTCATAAGCAACGGGCACACTCGAGTGGCCACCTTCCACACCGATGCTACCGGCGACGGCACGCTGACGATCACGAGCACGGGCGCACAGTACGTGATCGCCGATTGGGTCGTCGTCGGAACGTAATGAGCGACGGTATTTAGTCGGGCGCCACGCAGGCGACGCGCTTTGCGGACGCCGAGCTAACGTGCTTCGCCGCGACCATATTCTTCGAAGCGTTGACCGATGCGATTGCGCTTTTGCTGCCGCTCGAGAGCGTAACCGTTTGGGCGTTCGGGTTCGCGTCGTCGATATCCGAATCGACACCAGGCCCCTCGGCGACGCGCAGATGCCCGAGTGTCAGCGAAATTGCGCCGAGCGTTCCAGGCGGGCAAGCCGCCAGCGCTTGTTTGAAGCCGATGCTCGAAGGCTGCACCGTCACGCTCGAAGTCGCGCCGGCGCCGAGCGCGGCGACTAGAAATACAAGGCAGAGCGTCTTCATGTTCATCTTCATACGAAGCCCCGGGTTTTGCTAATTGTCGCTAGGGCCCTCTTGGAAAGGTTCGAAGTCAAGTTCGCGTGTTTCTTACGCGAGAAATCCACGAAGCGATCACGCGCTGCGAGATAGCCGGCATCCGTTGCGGCATCGAAGCGTCGCGGCGTTTGCAGCCGAACGTGGGCGCGGACGCCATTGAGGTTGGCGGTGGACTCGTCGCATTTACCGGCATCGATTCACCGCTCTCGCAGGCCGTCGGCGTAGGCGCCTTCTCGCCCGTAACCGATGTGGAGATCGTGCAAATTACGGCCTTTTACCAATCTCACGGAGCGACGCCGCGCGTCTTCGTCACGCCGCTCGCCGACGCGTCGCTGGCCCCCGGCTTGGCTCGCGCGGGCTATGCGCCCGCGGAATACGAAAATGTCCTCGCTTCCGACAAATTCGATGCCTACGCTTTACGCGACGATCGCATCGGCATTGCCATCGACGTTCGTACCTGGGCGTACGCTTCCGCGCTGGCATTTACAGATCGCGAAGACCTCGCCCCCGGAGACGAGATCATCGCCTTGATCATCGCATCCTCTCGGGGCGTTTGTCCGCTCGAAGCACGCGAAGGCGGCACGATCGTGGCCACCGCAGCGATGGACGTACGCGACGAGTGCGCGGCGTTGTTTGCCGGCTCGACGATGCCGGCGTTTCGCAGTCGCGGCTGGCATACCGCAATGATCCGCGATCGCATCGCTCGCGCGCGCGATGCCGGCGCGCATTTCATGCGCGCTACCGCGCGATCGGCAAGCGTTTCCGAGCGGAACTTCCATCGTTGCGGTTTCGTCACGCTCTATGCGCGCGCGTTGTGGGAACGCAAGCACGGCGCCCTTTGAACGGCCGTCGATTAGCCGCCGGCGCCAGCCCCTGAGAGGTTTTTAGGCGCCCGTCGATGCAACTGCAGTTTTTGTCGCCGACGTAGCCAAGCGGTCGAAGGCAACTGATTTGTAATCAGTCCCCAGAAATGGGCACGTGGGTTCGAATCCCGCCGTCGGCTCCGTTCATTTATAACGATGCAGAGAATAAAACCAAAGTGGATGCAGTCCGGCCTCGTGCTCGTGTGCGAACGATGCTTCAAGGAGCGCATTCCTGACGAAGATCCCGAGATCGCCGCGCAGATAGGCGACTTTCATCTGCGCAACTGGCTCAAGGACCGGCTGAAAGCGGACGGCCGCTGGGGTGCGATTCGCGCCATCAGCACGAGCTGTATGGATGTCTGCGCGCGCGGCCGCGTTACCGTTTGCATCGAGCCCCAGCACGGCGAGACGATGGTGATGGCCATCGACCCCGTCGCCGATCGCGAAGAATTCTATCGTTTGCTCCTCGAGCGGCTTAACGCGTAGGAGGCGCCGCGAAAGGCGTTCTGCCTACATAACTAATGGTGGCAGGGCGATAAACGAAGAGCGTGTTGCTTTGACGGCTACCGCCCGGAACGGAAGCGCCGGCTGGGACGTAGAGCAACTCTTCATCTCCGGAAGAGACAACGGCTGCCCCGGTGCCGTGACGCCCTTGGGGTAAATTGCCGTAACTCAGCCAGCAGTTCCGCCGCTGGTCGTAGACGAAAATCGTCGAAAAAGCTGTCGCCATCCCTTCCTGCTCGCCGCCAATTGCATAAATGCGCTGAAGATACGTTGCCACGGCCATGCCGCTACGGGGCGCTGGAAGCGGAGCCGCCGAGGCCCAGTGGTCTTGCTTTGGGTCGTACGCATCCACGTACACCGTGTTTCGTAGGGAGGTGTCGATGCGTCCGCCGATCGCATAAAGACGCCCATCAAACGGCGTAAGGCCCATGTGGTCGCGTCCGACCGGCAACGGAGCACGTGCGGAGTACGGGTTCATTACCGGATCGTATACGAGATGAGTCGCTACGCTGTGAACGGCACGGCCACCCACGAGATGAATTTCGCCGCCTAGCACGGCGACAGAAACGGAACCGAGCGGGTCCGGAAGGGGCGCGATTGGCGTCCAGCGATTCGTCCCAGGATCGTAAACGTTCGCCTCGGAAACGGGCGCGTTGTTTTGCGCCGCGAAGCCGCCAAACGTGTAAATCTTTCCGTGGTATCCTACCGCTCCGACGTGATTCAAACCCCGCGGTAAAGCAGCGACGTCATGCCATTCACCGTTCAGTACGCCGTCGCGTACGATCGGCCGAAAAGCTTGCACGAGTGTTTGGTCGACGTCGCCATTGGCGTATCCACCGATTACGTAAATGGTGCCGCCCGTTACTGCGACCGCAACCTCACTGCGCGCGACCGGCAGCGCCGGTCCGTTATTCCAACCCAGCCGCAGCGGTGCAGCAGCGAGGAGCGCGATTGCCGCCGTTGCGCAGGCGAGTTGCCGTCTCAA